>CP022585.1:300000-600000 GCA_002243285.1 Candidatus Fluviicola riflensis
AAATCTGGAGCCATACAGATCCAGTGACCGGTTTGCCAATTGTTTCGCTTTACGGCCACAATAAAAAACCGCGTGCCGACCAGTTGTGGGATGTAGACGTGGTGTTATTTGATATTCAGGATGTTGGAGTTCGGTTTTATACCTACATTTCGACCTTGCATTATGTGATGGAGGCGTGTGCAGAAAATAAAAAACCGCTGATCGTTCTGGATCGTCCGAACCCGAATGCACATTATGTAGACGGTCCTATCCGCGAGCCGGAACACACTTCTTTTATCGGAATGCATCCGGTTCCTATTGTATACGGAATGACAATCGGGGAATATGCCCTGATGGTCAACGGTGAATTTTGGTTGCACAATGATGTGGTTTGTCAGCTTTACATTGTTCCGTGCAAAAATTACAAGCACAAAATGAAGTACGAGATTCCGATTGCGCCTTCACCGAACCTGAAGTCTGATCTGGCGATTACCTTGTATCCGAGTTTGTGCTTTTTTGAGGCAACAACCGTGAGCATAGGAAGAGGAACCGAAAGGCCGTTTGAAATGTACGGGCATCCGTTGTTTAGAAAAACGGATTATTCGTTTACGCCTGTTCCTACTTCAGGGGCGAAGCAACCACTTTGGGAAAACAGGTTGTGCAATGGTTACGATTTGGCGGCTATTCAGCGTAAACGCGCTTATGAAATCAATCTTTCCTGGTTACTGAATGCGCGTGATCAGCTAGGTGACAGTCTTCGTTTTATTGATCAGAAGAATTTCTTCGACCGGTTGGCTGGAACTTCACAATTGCGAAAACAATTAGCCGAAGGATTGAATGCGCAAGACATTAAAGCTACCTGGAAGCCCGGCCTGGATCAATTCCAGCTGGTACGTAAGAAATATTTGATTTACGATTGAGACTCGACTTTTCGGGCGCCTTCCAACACCGTTTCTTTCATTGTTTCCATGTAATCACTCAATTTTTTAAGTAAAACAGGATCTGAGGTTCCTAGTATTTTGGCAGCCAGAATTCCAGCGTTTTTCGCTCCGTTAATGGCAACGGTTGCTACCGGAATTCCATTCGGCATTTGAACGATCGACAATAAACTGTCCCATCCGTCAATGGAATTGCTTGATTTGATCGGCACTCCTATAACGGGAAGTGGTGTAAGTGAAGCTGTCATACCTGGTAAATGTGCAGCTCCGCCGGCTCCGGCGATAATCACTTTTAATCCACGGTCGGCTGCAGAGCGTGCGTACTCAAACATGCGCTCAGGTGTTCGGTGAGCAGAGACGATTGTCAATTCGTAAGCAATCCCGAATTCCTTGAGAAAATTAGCTGCTTCCTGCATAATTGGCAGATCCGAAGTGCTGCCCATAATGATTCCTACCATGAGTGATTCTTTTGCGCAAAGGTAGTATTTTGTACGAATTCGGATTCTGAAAGCGGATTGTGTTGAAAGTACGCGGTTGATGACCGAAGGAAACCATTTTTCCATTATATCTTGTATTTTTGCGCCTCACAACAGCTTGCATATGAAACTATTGTTTTCAGTATTGACTACTTTACTGTGTTTTTCAACCTTCATTCCTATTGCGGTAAACGCTCAGTCTACGATGTTTTCGGAGAACTTTGAAGGATTTAACACCTGGCAAATTTCAGGACCCTCCACTCCAAACACTTGGATTGTCAACACCTGCGCCGGAAACGGGATCGCTCAACCAGGAACTTTTGCTGCTTATATCAGTTCAGGAGGAGTAATTGCAGGCTGCGGGCCAACAGGAACGGAACACTACGGATATGTAGATGCAGCCTCCGGTTCACAAGCAGTTGTATTGTACAAAACGGTTAATAACACGTGTTTTTCTTCGCTGGAAGTAACCGCAGATATCATGATCGACGGAGTGGCAGCTCAGGATTTCCTGGAAGTTGTGTATAGCACTGATAACGGAGCCAGTTGGATTGCGGTTTCTGCGCAAATTTTCGGAGTATCAGCTTGGCAAACACTCAATTATACGCTCCCGGGAGCACTTGACAATACAAGTTTTTGGCTCGGATTCCGGTTTACGTATGATAACGCCACAGTTACGGGTTTTCCTGCCGCTATAGATAATGTGGTATTGGAAGGAATCACTGCCGATGTCACGAATCCAACTGCTGTTTGTCCGGCCAGTTTTAATATCTACGCTAATGCTTCTTGTGAAGCAATCGTTCCTGATTTACCGCCATCGGTAACGAAAAGTGATAACTGTACGGCAGTCATGGATTTGATCGTGACACAATCACCTGCTATCGGAAGCACACTTACAGCTGATGCCATGGCAACAGTAACAGTAACTGATCAGGCCGGAAATTTCACAACATGTAATACCAATTTTGTGTTCCTTGACACAATTCAGCCAATCATTGTTTGTCCGGCAGATCAAACTGTTCCCGCAAATGCAAGTTGTTTGTATACATTACCTGATTTCTTACCAAGTGCTTCGGCCACGGATAACTGTACAGCTTCCGGTTCGTTGATTTATGATCAGCTTCCGGTTGTTGGAACAGACCTGGTGCTTGGAGTGCATACGATTGATCTTTCTGCCCGTGATGATGCTGGTAATACAGGCACTTGTTCGTTTCTGCTGACTGTGGTAGATTCTACTCCGCCAACAGTAAATTGCCCGGTGTATTATACCGTTCCTGCCAATGCCTTGTGTATAGCGCATGTTGGTGATTTGACTGCTGCGGCTACTGTTTCGGATAACTGTACTACAGTAAGTGCGCTGTTTTCGTTTAGCCAGGTTCCAGCTGCAATTCAAACATTCTCAGACACCATGCAGGCGACTATTTATGTAACAGATGCCGCTGGGAACATCGGTTCATGTATATTAAACCTTGTTGCTGCCGATACAGTAGCTCCGGTTGTAACCTGCTTGTCAGATACAACGGTTTTCACTACCAATCCGTGTAATTATTTCATTCCGAATTTAGCAGCGGCCTACGATGCAACAGATGGTTGTACACCTTCCAATGATTTAACTTTTTCGCAAAGTCCGCTACAAGGCAGTGCATCTTCAGGATTAACGGTAGTAACTACGACAATCACCGATGCGTTCGGCAACTCATCGGTTTGCTACACAAATGTACATCCGGTTGATGTCAGCGCTCCGGCAATCACATGTCCGGCGAATCAAAATGTCAACAACGGAATCAATTGCAATTTCGTCTTGCCCGATTATACCGGCCTGGCTCTTGTAACCGACAATTGCCCGAATTACACCCTTGTACAATCTCCTGCTCCTGCAACGGTTGTAAGTTCGGGGGATAATACGGTAACACTTACGGTAACGGATGCAGGCGGAAATGAAACTACGTGTTCTTTCCAGGTTGCCGTTTATGAATCAGTGATGCCTTCGATTGTTTGTCCAGGCAACATTCAAAGCTGCGATGTAGTAGTAAGTTATTTACAACCCGACGGCACCGATAACTGTTTGTACCAGATCGTTCAGACTGATAATTCAGGATTGACTTCCGGTGATACATTCCCGGAAGGAATCACCACCCAGAGTTATGAAATTGTTGATTCATCGGGAAATATCGCTACTTGTAGCTTTACGGTAGAAGTGCTTGAAATTCCTGATCCAGCTGTGATCGAAATCGATACAATTGAACTGTGTAATCAATTTACGAGTCCGGTAAGTGCCGATCCGATTTCGAACGGAACCGGTGTTTGGAGCGTTATTCAGGGAACAGGAACATTTGGAAACCCTTCTTCTAATTCGACAACAGTAAATGGATTGGCTATCGGAACCAACAAATTGATGTGGTCGGTAAGTAGTCCTTCTTGTGGAACCAAACGCGATACACTTGTGGTAATCGTTTGGCCATTACCTTCCGTTGCCAACGTGCAGGACACTTTATTGGCTTGTTCGGTGGTAGGTTTATTTGTGAACGGGAACGTACCGCAATTCGGCACCGGAACCTGGACAAACAATTCGGGCATTATTTTCGATGATGAGAATGCACCGGTAACTTTGGTGTCTAATCTGAACGGTGGAAATCACGCACTGATTTGGACGATCAGCAGCGGAACTTGTCCGAACAATTCGGATACCATGATTTTAGTGAGTCCGAATATGGCCGATGCTAATTTCCCGGATACGACCTTGTGCATTGCCGATTTCCCATTCACGCTAAACGGAAGCACTCCGGCTGCTGAGCAGGATCCTATCTGGAGTGTAATGTCGGGCGAAGCGGAGTTCTCGAATAATTATGCCAGTCAAACGAATTTACTTTCTGCCTCGGTAGGAACGGTTTCTATTCTTTACTGGCTCAACCATCCGATTTGCGGTTATACGAAAGACACCGTTACATTGGTTGTTATGGATTGTGATGAGTTGATCACGAATATTCCGACACTGTTTACGCCCAATGCAGACGGCAAAAACGACGTGTTTGAAATTCCGAACCTGGGAGTAAATTATCCCGGTTGTGTGGTGACGATTTACAATCGTTGGGGCGGATTGATCTTTGAAGCGGAAGGTTACCAGCTTCCGTGGGATGGAACGTACAAAGGAGAAGAGGTGCCAATGGGAACTTATTTCTACCACATCGAACTCAACGATGAAGAAGCGAAAGAAGTAGAAGGTTCAATCAGTATTATCCGATAAAACAGCGAAGCATGAAAACAATCATTATAGTAGTATCAGGATTGCTGTTTACGGGGATGCTTTCCGCACAGCAAGACATTCAATTTTCGCAGGCATTGAGCAATCCTTATTTGTTTAATGCGGCGGCAGGCGGCATGACCAACGTGGCAGAATTCAATATCGGAACCCGCGCCCAGTGGCTTTCGGTTGAAGGAAAACCAATGACTTATTACGCAAGTGGCCAGTCGCAGATTCGATCTAAAAAATCTAAAAAAACAGTGTTGGACGAATTTAACCTCGAGCACAAATCGATTTACAATTCCCCACAACGGACCATCGGACTGAAACATGTTATCGGCGGAAAAGTTGTTTCGGATGTGATCGGACCGTTTGCGCGTACCGGATTTATGGGAAGCTACGCCGTTCACATGCCGTTTACTAAAAAGATCAATGTCGGATTGGGAATCGGGCTTGGAATGAACAGTTTTTCGATCAACGAAAGTAAAGTGGCGTTGCTGGACCAAAACGATGGCGCTTATTTGAGCTACATAGGTGCTTCCAATCGCCAGAATATGGTTGATGTGCAAAGCGGATTGGTTTTTTACAACAACAGGTTTTACTTCGGACTGAGCGGAAGCCAGCTCTTAAAAAACAAAGCGCAATTTAAGGGAATAGAAACGGAAAGCCGTTTTGAACGCCATTGGTATGCAGTGGGAAGTTACCGTTTTGATATTATGGAGAAATTCGGGATCGAACCGGTGGTGATCGTGAAAAGCACGGTTGCTTCTCCATTAAGTTATGATGTCGGTGCGCGTTTCCATTATTACAACATGGGCTGGATCAGCCTTGGATATAGAGGAAATGCTGCATTGAGTGCTGGAATCGGATTCAACGTATTGCGTCAGTTCCGCTTGGCTTATGCGTTTGAAATGGGTGTCTCTAATTTACGTTCTTACGGAAACGGATCGCATGAAATTCAATTGGGATTTGTGTTCGGGCGCAAGCGCAACATGGAAAAAGAATTCAAAGAACAAGAGAAAGAACATCAGCAGCAATTGGATGATGAATTGAAAATAGGAACGAATTAAATCAGATATTTTTCCCACATTTACAGATGCGTCCGTTTTATTTTTTATTAGCTATATCGCTTGGGTACTCGTTTAGATTATTCTATAAACGTCAGCTTAAGATCAATAATAAGCATCCGCGTTTCGGAAGTACAATCTACGTATCCAATCATCCCAATTCGTTTATGGACCCGTTATTAATCGGTTCCAATAACAGGCCGATTGTGCATTTTATGGCACGTTCCGATGTGTTTAAATGGTGGTTGAAACCAGTGGTTTGGGCTGCGCAGATGTTGCCGATTTACCGTCAGCATGATGGTGAAGATACGAAAGCCAAGAACCAGGGATCGTTTGATGAAGTAAACCGCAGTTTGGCCAAAGGGCGGAACATTCTCATTTTTGGTGAAGGATTTACTGACGATATTCAAATTCGAGGATTAAAGCCTGTGAAAAAAGGTGCGGCCCGAATGGGGTTTTCAGCACTGGAAGCAATCAATTGGTCGAAGAATATTTATATCTGCGCATTGGGAGTCAATTACACCGATCGCAATACCATGGGCAGCGAATCGTTGCTGGTAAATGGCGAGCGCATTTGCCTTAACGATTACAAAGAAGCATACAAAGCAAATCCAAGTAAAACGATCAATGAGGTTACGAAACTGACCGAGGCTAATATGCGGGAATGCATTACCTATGTTGCCGATAAAAACTGGTATTCGTTCCATGAGAATGTGATGCAGCTTACCCGCAAAGGGATGAATCACGAAAACCATGATGACCGGATTCCGCTGAAAGAACGCTGGGATTATTCGCGTCGTTTGGCTGGTTGGATGAATGCTCAAAACTTAGATGAGGACGAAGAATTGGTGAGCCTGAAAAAGGACATGGACGCTTATTTTAATCTTCAAAAGCGCATGAAAATGCAGGACCGGTTTGTGGTGGCAAAAGACCAGCCTGAGTTGAAAAACCGAACGACCGAATTGCTGATTATCCTGTTTGCATGGCCGCTGGCATTACTTGGAATGATTCATGGTTTTATTCCTTATATCGTCGTGAAAAAGTTTACCGAGAAGTCCTTCAAACGCAAAGTATTCTGGGGTTCGGTGAAAATGATGTTGGGTAAATTGCTTGGAACGATCTACAATATTCCCATTATCATAGTAGTAACTCACTACTTTTTGCCGTATTGGTGGCTTGGAATCATTTATTATTTCCTCATTCCGATTGTTTGTTGGGTAGCTTGGAGATACATGGTTGCGATTAGCGAATTCCGTATCAAAGGCGCTATGGATAAGATCGATGTTTCGAAGTTTGCGGCCCGCAGAGCGGAATTAGTAAAGCGCATTCAGGAGTTGATTCCGGTGGCGTAATTTGAAGACTATAGACAGAAGGCCAAAGACAGCTTCGTCTTTCATCTTTGGTCTTATGTCTACTGACCTAGACCTTCTTCCCAAGGTAAACAGCCACTATACAAAGCGTAACCGACACCACAATATTCAATCCACCCATGAGGTAATTGCCTTTTTCGAATAAATCGAGGTTTTCTTTGGCAAACGATGAAAACGTACTGTAGCCACCGCAAATTCCGATGACCATAAACGTATACCAACCTTCGTTCGAGTGAATTTTATCGCGGAGTAAGGCAATCGTGATTCCCAGCACCAAACAAGCAACAACGTTTGAAATAAGCGTTGCTAACGGAAAAGCGTGCTGCCACCATTTTGTGACCAAGGCCGATGTTCCGAAGCGCATAGTCGCTCCCAATCCTCCTCCCAGAAATACCAGTAACCAGTTCATTGTGTTGCTAAAGAAGCGAAAATAATTAAAACTCTGACAGACTCTTATCGATTGGTTTCAGTACTAGCGGTTTTACAGCAAAACGATAACTCAGATAAGCCACTATTCCGCCCCAGATTGTTCCGGCGATAATGTCGCTCAGGTAATGCACGCCAAGGTAAATACGCGAAAACGCAATGATGATACTAATAGCAGCCAGAATCCAGATCAATTTCGGGTAACGTGGCCGTAAACTCAAACCTACAAGCACTGTCATTGCCGCAAAATTGGTAGCGTGTGACGAAACGAAACCGTACATGCCGCCTTTGTAAAATTCGCCTTTTCCGAGGTAATAAAAGTGAAGTTTATGCGTCAGCAATGCGTGGTGCGATGGACGATAGCGCTGAAAAAAATCCTTGAAAAAATAAACCGAAGTCAAATCAACGATGGCAATGGTAGCTGCCGCAATTCCAACAAAAAGCAGTGTTTTGCGTGTGCCTAAATACTGCCAGCTCATGAAAAGCAAGATCAGATACAATGGAATCCAAGGCCAACGAGCTGAAATAAACCAAAAAATTTCATCTAAAACGGGTGTGTGCCAACTATTGACAGTTAGCACGATAGAACGATCAATGCTTTCCAGCCAATCAATCATGGTTGAGTTTCGACCAAATGAGGTCTTTGAGTTCTACCAGACCTTGTTCGGCCACCGATGAAATAAATAACCATGGAATCTTAGGCAAATCGGCACTGATGGCTTCTTTAAGTTCAGCATCCAGCATATCCGATTTGGTGATCGCCAGCAAGCGTTCTTTCAGCAACAATTCGGGATTGTATTGCTGTAATTCGTTCAAAAGAACTTTGTATTCCTTGTGAATGTCATCCGAATCGGCTGGGATCATAAACAACAGCAATGAATTGCGTTCGATATGGCGCAAAAAGCGCAATCCCAATCCTTTTCCGGTGTGGGCACCTTCAATAATTCCGGGAATATCGGCCATCACAAACGAACGATGGTCGCGGTATTTCACGATTCCTAAGTTCGGTCGCAGCGTTGTAAACGGATAATCACCGATTTCGGGTTTTGCAGCTGAAATGACAGAAAGCAAGGTGCTTTTTCCGGCATTGGGGAATCCGACCAAACCAACGTCGGCCAGCACTTTCATTTCCAATGTCATCCAGCCTTCCTGTCCTTTTTCACCCGGTTGGGCAAAACGCGGTGTTTGAAAAGTAGATGATTTGAAATTGTCATTTCCCATACCACCGCGGCCTCCGGGAACTAAAATGCGTTCCTCTCCTTCGTCGGTGATCTCAAACAAAAACTCACCCGTTTCCGAATTGCGGGCAATGGTTCCGAGTGGAACGTCAATGTATTTGTCTTCGCCTTGCGAACCTGTCTGCAGGTTTCCCGCGCCGTGAGATCCGTGTCCGGCTTTGATGTGTTTGTTGAACTTGAGGTGAAGCAAGGTCCACAACTGTTTGTTGCCGCGCAGAATAATATGTCCGCCACGCCCGCCGTCACCGCCGTCTGGTCCGCCTTGCGGAATGTATTTTTCGCGTCGAAAATGCGCCGAGCCACCACCTCCGTTTCCGGACTGGCAATGAATTTTCACATAATCAACGAAGTTGTCTGAAGCCATGGCTTATTTTAAGTGCGGTTCGATTGCCGCGTATAATTTGTCTGAAATGGCATCGATTTCGCCCACTCCATTAATCGTTGTTACCTTTCCTTGTTCAATATAGTAAGGCAAAACGTGAATTGTTTTTGTGAAATATTCATTGATGCGTTTCAATAATTTCTCGGCGGCATCATCTGCACGTCCACTGATTTTACTGCGCAACTCGATTCGTTCTTTGATCACTTCTTCCGGAACATCCAATTGCAAAACAGTTTGGATCGGTTGTCCTTTATCAGCCAGGTAAGTATCGAGTGACTCTGCCTGAACCACAGTTCGCGGAAATCCATCGAAGATAAATCCTTTTGCATCCGGATGTTTTTGCACTTCTTCTTCCAGCATGTCAATCGTGATTGAATCAGGGACCAAAAATCCGTCAGCCATGATCTGCTTCACACGTTTTCCCAGTTCGGTATCGTTTTCGATGTGCGCTCTGAACATATCACCTGTTGATAGGTGAACCAGTCCGTATTTTTCAATCAATCGTTCAGATTGAGTACCTTTCCCTGCTCCCGGAGGGCCAAATAATACAATATTCAACATTGCGTATTATCCTTTTAATTGATAGATATGTTCTGTATTTCTGCCGTGTTCGTTGTAATCGAGGCCGTAACCAACCACAAATGAATTGGGAATGGAGAATCCGACAAAATCAGGTGTGTGTTTACCGATAAATGCCTCAGGCTTGTAAAGCAACGTTGTAATTTTGATACTCGCAGGATGCTCCGTGGCTAACAGCGTCATTATTTTATTGATCGTAATTCCGGTGTCAACAATATCTTCCAGAATGATGACATGTTTGTTTTTGATCGAGGTATTGAGCCCGATTACCTCATCTACCCGGCCACTTGAATTCATGCCCTGATAACTGCTCACTTTCACAAACGAAATTTCACACGGAAGGGTAACTCGTTTCATCAGATCGGCCGCAAACATAAAGGCTCCGTTGAGTATAGCGATGAATACCACCTCTTTACCGGCATATTCTTTATTCAGCGTATCGGCAAGCGAAGCAATTTCAGTTTGAATCTCTTCGTTGTGAATGAATATTTCGAAAGTTTTATCGTGAATTTGAAGCACTTCGTCGTGTAAAATTTGTCCAAAAGTACGATTTTTTGAGCATTTATTCATGCGATTTTTTGTGCAGCCGGAAATGTGGGGTTAGAATGGGAATAAAGAATCTGTTAAATTTCATCATCACTACATTTCTGCCACGAATAAACGAATAACAAGCCAAATGGGAGGAATAGCGAATAATCTGCCTTGGCAGTTTTCACTAATACAGATTCGTGTGGAAACAATGTTTATTTTATTCGCATTAAATTGTACTGTGAACTTCATTCGGCCACGTGTCTGCCTTAGGCTGATTCGTGGGAAATGAATTCAAATTCATCACTTTTTCATTTAAAAATGTGTATTGGCGATTCTCCTAATCCGAATTTTAAACAGATTCGTACTTTTGCACCATGAAACAATGGAACGGCAACAACTTCAGATTGGGAATGCTAGGCGGAGGCCAATTGGGTAGAATGTTTATCCAGGAAGCCCTGAACTACGATGTTCATGTTCATTGTATGGATCCTGACCCGAATGCACCGTGTAAAACCATTGCCAGCAGTTTTATTGTGGGTTCACTTACCGATTATGACCAGGTAATGGCATTTGGTAAAGACAAACAGGTGGTAACCGTGGAAATTGAAAATGTAAACATTGAAGCCCTACAGGATCTTGAAAAGCAAGGAATAGCTGTGTTTCCACAACCACGGGTTCTGGCCATTGTTCAGGATAAAGGATTGCAAAAGCAGTTTTACGCAGATCAGGATATTCCAACAGCTGATTTTTCATTGGTAGAATCACGTGAGGAGTTGCTGAAACTGGCTCCTGAAATGCCCTTTGTGCTCAAACTTCGCAAAGGTGGCTACGATGGAAAAGGTGTTCAGATTATCCGTTCGCAGGAAGATTTAAAAGAAGCTTTCGACGGGCCTTGCATTGTTGAAAAAATGGTTCCTTTTTCGAAAGAATTATCAGTGATCGTTGCACGCAATCAGGCCGGAGAAACAGCCGTTTATCCAACTGTTGAATGTGAATTCAGTCCGACGGCCAACCTGGTTGAATTCCTTTTTTCACCGGCAGATGTTTCTCCCGAAATTGAGCAGGAAGCTACAAAACTCGCACTTCAGGTGATCGATTCACTGGAAATGGTTGGCTTGCTGGCTGTAGAATTGTTCCTGACATCAGACGGGAAATTAATGGTAAACGAAATTGCTCCGCGACCACATAATAGCGGCCATCATACGATCGAATGCGCACTGACGTCACAGTTTGAGCAACACATGCGCAGTATTCTGAACGCTCCGTTAGGTAATACAGGATTGGTGTCACCGGGAGTAATGATCAACTTGTTAGGCGCTCCCGGTTATGAAGGCGAAGCCGTTTACGACGGATTGAAGGAAACCATGCAGCTAAAAGGGGTGAAAGTGCATTTGTATGGTAAACAAACCACCAAACCATTTCGGAAAATGGGCCACGTAACTATTTTCGGAGACACGCTGGAAGTTGTAAAAGCAAAAGGCAGGCAAGTGAGTGAAACCCTCCGTGTAATTGCCTGATTCCCTTGAAAAATATTAAATGATTCCCACGAATTCACGAATTTTTTACGCGCCTAACGGACGCGTCTTATACATGAAAATGTGCACATGATGTCTATGTATAATGTCAGCGAGTGCGTTAGCCGAGCAAAAATTCGTGAATTCGTGGGGAAAAGAACGTATCGGCTAGCCGATACCAAGCATGAATATTCTTTATACATGGAGGATATTTATTAACTTGCTAGTCTAAACTTCAACGTTTGAACCTGTGCGCACTACATTGACAGCTTGTTTTTGTGTCATTCAGTTTTTACTGGCAGCGCAACTGTACACGTTCCGGAATTACAATCACCGCGATGGACTGGTCATGGAATCGACGCTCAGTACAGCACAGGACTCCAAAGGGAATTTATGGATCGGAACCGATGGCGCGGGACTCATGCGGTTTGACGGTTACCATTTTTTTGAAGTTAAATCGAAGCGAAACAATGGCCAACACCACGTTTCGTCGATTTATCCGGCTCTAAACGGGACCATTTATTTCACTTCTTCTTACAGCGGTTTATACAAATACGAAAAGAGCGATTATCGGCTGATTTACCAATCGGATGCAATTGAAGATGCGGAATGTCATCATGTTTCAATGGTTGATTCTTCCTTAGTACTGATCTGTCAGAAGTCGATTACTTTATTGTCTCAATCCGGAAAAATTATCCAAAGAGTCAAAATGAAGTCGCCTGGAGGACTGGTCATCCATCAGGTATTGAAGATTCCCCAGGGTGTTTTTATTTTTACCGATTCGGGAAATTTTTTGGCCCGATCCGGTAAAATTATCAGGCTGAATAAGTGGTACTCGGCTTACGCGAACGAATCGTTTAAACCGGTTTTCGGGACTTTTCGCCAAAACAGGCTTGTCTTATATTCCGGAGATCTCAAACAGCAGCTGAAGCTGGAGCTTTCCAATGACGGAAGTATTTTTTCGGGCAAGCTGGGATCAACAAACCAGGGAGACAAACTAAGCAAGGGCGACAAAATATTGAGCGTTTGTGAGCGGCATAATGTGGGCTATTTTCATACCGAATCACAGAAAATCTATCGTTTTGAGGACGGAAGAATACAACGGGTAGTTCAGAATTATTCCGGGAAAATCTATTCGTTCGACGGGATTTCGATTGACCAGAACAACGATCTTTGGATCAATAGTTCTTACGGATTATTTAAAGTTTCGATTGAGCCATTTACGCGGGTAGAACTGAATCCGGTTTACGAAGATCACAGTATTTTAGTTATTCACCGCACAAAAGCCGGACAAATAATCATCGGCACCAGCGAATTGTTAAAAATAGGAACACTTTATTCCGAAACACCTTTTCAGGTCTATAATTACAGGGCACACCAGGTTGCCGAAACACCAAAAGGAATTTTTATTGCTACAGATGTTGGTATTATAGAATTGAAAGAAAAAAATATAATACCAACTTCATTTCCGTTTCAAAAAGGAAAATCCATTTCGCTCATGCATTGGGATGGTGAATCGTTTTGGTATGCGCTTCGCGGCGAAGGATTGGTACAATACAACTTTACCACAAAAGAATCGAAGCGATTCATGCCCAAAGACGTCAATTTTGCCAGTCATTTCTACACGGCACAAAATAACTTTGATCAATCTGTGGTTTACTTCGGTTCCAATGATGGAATTTACGCATACGACAAAAAAACAGCTAAAATATCCTTCCTGAAAGCTTTCAGAAACCTGGGTTCTTATTCGGGTGTATCGACGCGCGACCGTTTTGGAACCTGTTGGTTTTCGCTTGACAAAGGATTGGCGGGAATCACTAACAGGGGGGAATATGTGCGAATCGATGATCCTGCAAAATTGCCATCGACACTTTTTTATACCTTAAGTTCCGATAATTTCGGGAATCTTTTGGTAGGAACCAACAAAGGAATTAATATCATCGAAGTAAATGCCAATGGGCAAGTTGTGTTGCAAAACAATTACACGTTCAAAGAAGGATTCGGTGGTTATGAAACAAACATGCGTTCGCAATTTCAATGGGGGAATTCCTGTTTTGTCGGCACCATTGAAGGCCTTTACCTGATCAATACCGAAGTGCTGCGCAGTTTTCCACCACCACCCAAACCGGTTATTCTTTTCGGAACGGAAAATGAACAAGGGGAATTGGTGCAATTTCGAGACAAATCGTTATACACCTTCAAATGTTTACTACCCAAGTCGGAGGCCATTTTATTTTCCTATCGCATCAAGGGTTATCAGGACAAATGGTCTAATTTTTCATTTGACAATGAGATCGACCTGCCTGAATTACCAAATGGCTCGTATCAGCTGGAAGTCAGAGCTTCGTATGACGGCGTTACTGTTTCAAAAATAGCGTCTTACCCAATTGTGATCGATATTCCGATCTGGCGCACCAAATGGTTTATTGTAGTATTAGTGCTCATTCTCGGAATCATCAATACGGTTTACCTGGAATGGTCAAAATCATACGTTTCTACCAACCTGTTTGATACTAAAGAAGTGATGTTGGATATCAAAATGATTCCACGAATCATCGCTTTCGGCTTCTTCCTCAGCATGATCATGTTGTTCATTGTGAACATAGTTGACAAATCATTTGTGGATACGGCCTGGATCAATACTGTTTTTTCATCGCTGATGTTTTTGCTGGTAGTGCTCAGTAATTATTACAAATCGCGTAAAGGAAGCCGTATTCGTATGACCCGGATTTTCTACGTGGCATACTCTGTTTTCATGGTAGAGTATTTTTACCTTTCATTTATCAGTAACCTTCATCCGTTTCCGCTAATCGCTATCATTTTGGGGACCAGTGTTGTTCCATTCATTATTTCCAACATTCGTTTTGTGATTTTCACCACGATGCTCCAGCTCATTACCGGAACCATTATGCTTTTGTGGTTGGAAGACACAGTTTACAACGAAATCCTGTTCGTTTCGGCGATTGCGATTTCGGGTGGAATTGGGGTAATGGCAACTTATTTGCGCAACAATTCACTCGAAAAACTCATTTTCGTAAGCGGTGTGATCAACAAAGGAAATGTATTGGCGATTTCATTTGACCAGCGCGGATTGATCACGTATTGCAGTGAAAATATCAACAACTTTTTTGCTGTTGATTTCTCAGCAATTGTGGGCAAACCGGTTTCTATTCTCAATCCGTTTGTGGCCGAAACCAAAATGCGGGAAATTAACCTGCGGGATGAATTTGAAGACGGTCGCATTTTCCTGATCCCCATGTACAACAAGCACAACGAAGTGAGTTGGATCGAATGGTCGTGCAAGTATTTCAACGACTCGGTAAAGGTAATCATGGGACATGATGTGACGGATAAACTCACCATTTCGACCAATTACCAATCGCTGGTAGAGAATGCCCAGGATATGATTTACCATACGGATATCGAAGGGAATTTCATTTTTGCCAACGAACGCTGTGTGCAATTGTTCGGTTACCGGAACGAAAATATCATCGGAAAAAACTCCATCGGACTCATTGCACCGGATCATCGTGATCGCGTGAAACAGTTTTATGAAGACCAGTTTTCGAACCGTTTGCATCATACGTACCTTGAATTTCCCATCAAATCAAGAGACGGCCGTGTCTTTTGGGTTGGACAAAATGTGACCATACTCTATGAACCGGGCTCGCGCAAACGCATTTCAGGATTTATTGCCCTGGCACGGGATATTACTGAGAAACGCGCAAACGACCTGCTGATCGAACAGCAAAATAAAGATATTACTTCGAGTATCAACTCGGCCAAGCGCATTCAGTTTAACCTGTTACCCGATCCGCAGATCTTCAACCGGTATTTTGAACAGTCGTTTACGTTGTTCAAACCGAAAGATATTGTGAGCGGCGATTTTTACTGGGTGGAAGAAATCGACGATAAACTGATCGTGGTATTAGCTGATTGCACCGGACATGGTGTTCCGGGAGCATTTATGACCATTCTCGGAATCAACCTGCTAAATCAAATCGTGCGCGAACGCAAACAATGTGATCCGGATGTAATTCTGAATCAACTGAACGGCGAATTAGAATGGATTTTGCAGAGAAATGAGGGTAGTGTGATGTTTGACAGCATGGAAACACTGGTGTGTGTGTTTGAGCAGGGAGAAATGTGTTACGCCAGTAGTGGTGTACCGTTTATTCACCAGCGACATGGGGAATTAAATGTTTACCGAAGCACCAAAATTTCTTCGGAAACTGAAGCGTCGGCTACCTTTGAAAAGGTCTGTGTGAAATTTGATCCGGCCGATAGTTTTTATTTGTTTACCGACGGTTACCAAAAACAATTCGGAAGTATCCGCAACAAAAAATTCGGATTCAAACGCATTGTCGAACTCCTGGAGCAAGTACATATCGAATCGATGCCGTTACAAAAGAAATACTTCGAAAACGCCTGGCGCAACTGGTCGGAAGCGCATGAGCAAACCGATGATATTACTGTTGTGGGATTAAAAGAATTGAAGATTCGGAAAACGCAAACTAGCGGGAGGTGCGTTTCACCAGGTAATACACCGGAAGAAAAGCCGTGATAGCACTGAGCGAACTCACCAACACAAGGATCAATAAACCATCCTGAACCGTGAATTCGATGGGGAAAGCTTCTCCGCCCGAGTTCGGCATTTCAAGCAATTTACCATATTGTTGTGTGAGGCAAACAGCGGTTCCGAGTGCCAATCCGATCACAATCCCTTTTCCTGCAATGAGCAAACCTTCGAAAAAGAAAATCCGGAAAATGAAACCATTACCCGCGCCAAAATGGCTCATGGTTTGAATGTTGTCTTTCTTCTCGATAAACAACATCGTTAGCGAAGCAATCAGGTTAAAGGCGGCCAGGATAAAAACGAACACCAGAATGATAATCACGATGCGTTTTTCCGACTGGCTTGTTTTGTAAATCAATTCATTTTTTTCAGCAGCGGTTTTCACTCTGAAATCGGGGCCAAGTAGTTTCTGCAAGCGTTCCTTTACTTCAAATGCATCTGCCTTTGGCTGAATACCGAGGTAAAGTGCTGTGATTTCGTGATCGTAATTCAATTGGTCCTGCGCAAAATCCAGCGGCATCAAAATAAACTGTGAGTTGACTTCACGGTTGTAATTCATGCGGCTCGAAATAGCCAGTGTTGTTGTTTTGAACGGATTTTTCCGGCGCGAAATTGAAGCGTCTCTGAGCGGAGTATAAATGATCAATTGCTCATAACCGTTTGCTTCGGAAATATAGCCTTCGAGTTTATCCAATAAACTGGCGCCGATGATTGCAGTTGGTTTGCCGTTTTCTTCCAAAGCCGGGTAACCGTCTACTATGTGTTTTTCGATTTCACAGGTTTTCAGGAAATTGAGATCAACACCCACCATCTGGGCATTCACCCATTTTTTCTGGTGTTTTAAGATCACGGTTTCTTCAACCGCTCTGCTGACTTCTGCAACACCTTCAACTTTCTTGATTTCAGCAAGATCAATCGTGTTTTCCTTGAATGTTTTTCCTTTTTGAGAACGAATGGTCAGCGGTGCATCATACGAACTGTAAAGCCGTTCCACCATTCCTTCGATGCCATTAAATGCCGCGATGAGAATGACTAAAGCGGCGGTTGTAATAGCAATGCCAATCACCGAAATACGGGTGATGAGGTGTACCAGGTTGCGTTGTTTTCTGGTATGACGCAGGTATCGTCGCGCTATGTAAAACGGAACGTTGATGGTTATTTTAATAATTTATTGATCGTTTCGGCGTAATCGAGCGAGTCATCGATGAAGAAGATCAACTCCGGAATCTTGTGCATATTTTTCAGGCGTTTGCCCACTTCACCACGTATTTTTCGGGAATTTTCCTGGATGCTTTTTAATACGACCTCCTTTTCGGGGCCGGCAAAAATACTTACATAAATACGTGCCAGTGAAAGATCGGAAGTAACGCGCACTACGGTAACACTCACCATGGCGCCCAAACATATCTCACGGGCATTTCGTTGAAAAAAAGTCGCTAATTCTTCCTGAATAACGCCTTCAATTCTGCTTTGTCTGATTGAACTCATGTTGCAAAGATAGGGTTTTTGGTTGTTGTAGGCGCGGGACGCATCCCGCGCTTACAATAACAATCATCAAAAAACCTATCTTTGTGACGCATGAAATCATTGATGGAAATTTACCGGTACACGTTTTCGTACCGTTGGCAGGCGATCCTTACGATCATCTTTAACTTACTGTTCGTTATTTTTAATTTGCTTTCCATTGTTTTGCTGATTCCGTTTCTTCAGATGATTTTCAAGACGGAAGAGGTGAAATATGTAGCTAAACCTGTCTACAAAGGAATCACGCATATTGTTGAGTACGTCACCAATTCTTATCAATACATCATGCAGGAAATGGTGAAGGACGATCCCAAAAGTGCATTACTTTTTGTGTGCGTCACGGTTTTCATTGCTTTCTTCCTGAAAAGTTTGTTCCGTTACGGAGCTATCTGGCACCAGTCACAATTGCGGATGGCGGTTGTGCGTGATATCAAAAACAAACTCTATGCAAAAGCCTTGCGTTTGCCGATGTCTTATTATACCGAAGAACGCAAAGGCGATTTGATGTCGCGCATGAACAGCGATGTCGGTGAAATAGAAATTGCCGTGGTGAGTATGCTTGAATTGGTGTTTCGCGAACCGTTTGCGGTATTGACAAGTATTGCCGGTTTGATTTATATCAGCCCTAAACTTACCCTGATTTCCTTCATTTTATTGCCCGTTTCGGCGTTTGTGATTTCACGGATCGGCAAAAGTTTGAAGCGAACTGCTAAGGCAGGACAGGAACAAAACGGAATCGTTTATTCGGCCATTGATGAAACGCTGGGCGGAATAAAAGTGGTGAAAGCCTTTAACGCAATTCGTTATGTACAAGCCAATTTTGAAAAGATCAACCTGCGCCATCAGCAACTGATCACAAAAGCTTTTCGCAAGCGTGATTTATCGCCACCGCTGAATGAAGTACTCGGTTCGGCAGTTATGATTTGTTTGGTTTGGTTTGGTGGTGTGATGATCCTTGACGGACAATCAGGCTTGACGGGTTCAAAATTTGTCGGTTTTATCATCATTTTCTCGCAATTATTACGTCCTATCCAGGGAATTGCCACATCAGTGGGGAACCTCAATAAAGCACAGCCTTCCCAGGATCGGATCAACGAAATTCTGAACACGGAAGAAACCATTGAGCAACAGGTCGGAGCTATTCCGTTGACTACTTTTGAAGACAGTATCGAGTTAGATCATGTGTGGTTCCGCTACAAAGATGAAATGGTACTGCAGGATGTATCGTTTTCATTGAAGCGCGGTAAAACCATCGCCCTTGTTGGTGAATCGGGAAGTGGAAAATCGACCATCGCTGATTTGCTGCCACGTTTTTATGATGTTTCCGAAGGTGTGATTCGTATTGACGGGCAAGATATCCGGACGTATCAATTGGAAGATTTACACCGCCATATCGGGATCGTTTCGCAGGAATCGATTTTGTTTAACGATACGGTTCGTAGCAACATTGCGTTTGGAATGGACGATGCGCCGATGGAAAAAATCATCGAAGCAGCTAAAATTGCCCACGCGCATGAATTCATCATCAACATGGAAAACGGTTATGATTCGGTGATCGGCGAGCGCGGCAACAAATTGTCGGGCGGACAAAAACAGCGTCTCAGCATAGCACGTGCGATCATGAAAAATCCGTCGATTCTTATTTTGGATGAAGCAACTTCGGCACTTGATACCGAGAGTGAAAAAATCGTACAAGGAGCGTTGGATGAATTGATGAAGGACCGAACTTCACTGATCATTGCACACCGCTTAAGCACGGTCATCAATGCTGACGAAATCCTGGTGCTTTCCAAAGGAAAAATTGCCGAGCGCGGCACGCATCAGGAATTGCTTGAAAAGAAAGGGTTGTACCACAATTTGTGCTCACTACAAGGGATGCAATCTTGATTTAGAAACTATTCCCCCTCAGAATCACTATATCCATCTTCTTCCTCTTCAACATACCACGGTTTGCTGATCAGCGGTTCTTTTTCATAAATGACGCGGTCAATGCACATCAAGGTACGTTCGCCTTTCGGTGAAATGCGGTAAAGCATTCGTTTGGTCAGGAGGTTCTGATCCGAATACACATTCACCAACTCCAGTTTTTCTACCTGAATTTCGGGTTTGGCCGCTATTTTGGGTTTATTTTGTTTTTCAGGAGTTTGTTTAAAGGGAGAT
The DNA here is from genome assembly GCA_002243285.1 of Candidatus Fluviicola riflensis. Lineage (GTDB taxonomy): Bacteria > Bacteroidota > Bacteroidia > Flavobacteriales_D > Crocinitomicaceae > Fluviicola > Fluviicola riflensis. The sequence goes on from CP022585.1 coordinate 320,002, forward strand.
TGAGAATCTTCGCCCATGTCCGGTGCGTAAGGCTCTTCTCCCCATTCGCCGTTGTTATACCGGTAGCTTCTGCTTTCGTAATTTGTTACGTTCCCGTAAGTATCGTAGGTTGCGATCAGGGCACTCAAGGTGTCGCGCTTGTGGTTGAATTCGGCGTAATAGGTGACCAGGTTTTTTTTGTCCGTTCTATTCTTTTTGATATTCACGCGGTATAACGTGTCTTTGAGATAGGTGTGAATGGTAGTGGTTTCTTCGTTTCCGGTTTGGGAATAAGCGTAGGTAATGCGGTAGGTATCCGAACGATATTCCGCTATTTTTCCGGCTTCGTTGATGGTGCGCTGATAGGATTTTTCGGGGCCGGCAGAATTTTTAAACGTTGCTTTAACCATTTTTCCGGCTTCCCATTGCATCAGTATTTCACTGGAATAGAGTGAATCGCTACCGGAAGTAAGGCGTGTGATATTCCCCGATTCATCGTATTCGCTTTGTTGGCAATAACCGAGTTTCTTGTAATTGTGGCAATAGCTGCTTAACCAGTGTTGTGGGTTGTATTCGAAGCGCTCCTGTATTTTGTAACTCAACCCGTAAAAATCGTAGTCGACATTAAAATAGGGCGATTTTTCCAGGTATGTCGGCTGCCCGAAGGTGTTGAACTCACTTATCATGAGTTTGGTAACAGGGTTATACCCCGATTCGAGCACAAACTCGCGAATGAGCATCATGGATTGCAGTTGCTGCTGCGCAATGGCAGCCGAATCGGAGCGAACTTCAAATACCTGGTCATCGTATTCAGACTGTGCGGAAACAAGAAAGGGAAGTGTAAAAAGAAGCGTCAGGAACGGATTTTTCATCAGGTTTAATTGTAAGGTGCAGGAGTAAAGATAGAGATTTCACCGATGTTCCACAAAATACATATCCACTTCACCTTTATTTTTGGCGGCGATCTTACCACGGTGCTCAGTGGCAAAATTGTTTTTGATCAATTCATACGTGGCACCTGAAACATTCACTTTGGCCACTTCGCCGCTCGATTCCATGCGGGCAGCCAGGTTTACGGCGTCGCCCCAAATGTCATAGGCAAATTTCTTGATGCCGATCACTCCGGCTACAATAGGCCCTGTATTGACTCCGATACGGATGTTCCATTTCGGGTCGTTGCGTGGCAGTTCACGGTTGTATTGCTCAATGTAATCACGCATTTCAATGGCGGCTTCTACAATGCGCACTGCATGATCGTTCAACGGTTCGGGAACGCCTGCTGCAAACATGTAGGCATCTCCGATTGTTTTAATACGCTGCAATCCGTGACGTTCAATGATGAGGTCGAAAGCGTAGAAAATTTCGTCAAGTTTCTCCACGAGCATTTCCGGAGTCAATTTTTCTGAAATCATCGTAAAACCCGAGAAGTCGGTAAACCCAACGCTGACTTCATCGTATAATTTGGGTTTGGAAGTACCGTTTAATTTCAATTCTTCGGCAATAGCGAAGGGCAGGATATTGAGCAATAAGCCTTCCGACTTTTCCTTTTCATGTTCAATCACTTGCTTACTTTGTGCGATGATCACGTTTTGCCGTTCAATGTGTTTCTTGCGTTGTTGCAGCTTTCGGTATGCGTATAAAATACCAAGTAAGATCAGGAAAATAAACAACAACGCTCCGAATACTAAGCGCAATTGATAATTGAATTCTGCCTTTTCGTTGAGACGTTTTTGTGTTTCGATCTCTTTTTTTTGCTTCAGATTCAGGATTTCTTTTTCGTTTGCACTTACCACCAACCGCTCTTTTTCCAGGGCCAGTTCCTTGAGCTGGTTGTCGCGCTCGCTCAACACCAACTGTTTTTCCTTGTTTTCGAGGTTGAGTCGTTCTTCGAGCAACATCAGGCGCTGCAATTCTTCGCGGGCTTTCAGTTCCTTATTTTCCAATGACGAAATCCGCAACTGATCTTCTTTTTGTTTGGTGTTGAACCGCTCGCGTTCGGCTTCTTTTTCGGCTTTTTCGCGTGCCAGATTAAGGATATCCAGTTCGTTTTTTGCCCAAACCAACCGCAATTGTTTCTCAATTTGTTCGATCTTGTATTGATCAAATAATCGCTTGTTCTCTGATACGCGGTCTTCGGTGAGTAATGAATCACGAATGGAAAGAAATTGCTTGTAGCTTTCGAGCGCCAGTTCAAATTCGTATAAATCCTGGTGAATCAGCGATTTGATCTCGTAGCTTCTGGAAAGTACTTGAGCCAAATCATGACTTTTAGCTGACTGAATGGCGAGATTGATTTTTTTCTGAGAATTGAACGCATCGTTCTGCTGGTAATACGTCATTGCCTGCATGTTCAAACAACTGGTTGCCTGCTCAAAATCGTTGATATTGGTGTAATGAACCCGCGCTTTTTCAAAGCATAGTAAAGCTGAATCAAGATCGCGTTCGTTGTAGAGAATCAATCCGAGATTGTGGAAAGAAGCGCCCAATAATTCATTATCATTCTTGTTTCCGGTGCGGGCGGCTTGTAAAAAAGCTCCTTTCGCTGCGGAATAATTGTTGAGGTATTTGTTGGTGTAACCAATGTTGTTCCAAATGGTTGGTTCCAGGTAAGCCTGTGGCCCGTTTTTCACCAAAGGCAAAATAGCCTCATAACTTTCCAATTCCTGTGGGAAAGCTTTCAGATCGTGGTAAATAGTTGCTTTTTCCTTGAGTAAGTCAACTTTTTGCGCATTCGTCAGCCCGCTTTTGTATTCCAGGATGCGTGCAGAAACAATGGCATCATCTAAATCACGGGCTTGTTTCTGCGCTTTGACCAAGCCCATTTGCGTTTCAAAAGATGCTTTTTTCTGATCTCCTTCCAGCGAAATGGCTTTTTTGTATTGTTCCACCGATTTGGCATACAAACGTTCGTTGAAATAGAGTTTCCCCAGTTGATTATACGACTGTACTTTTTGAATAGTTGTGCCGTGTTTTTCGTAAATATTCACCAGCAACAGCGAATACCGCAGCTTGTCGTAAATTTCTTTGTCAGATTGATGAACCGCAATTAAGCCTTTGCAGGCAATGACTTCACCTTCCCAATAACCGATTTCCTCGGCAATGAGCTGCGATTTGGTAAAGTAATACTCAACGGAATCTCGTTTTGAGTGATTTTCAGCCACAGAGTTGTAACGATCTACATGTGCCCGATCAAGTTCCCACTGTTGGATACGCATTTCCTGGGCGTAATAAACTCCCGAAACGATAAGCGAAATTAGTACCAGATACCACTTCATATCAGTTGAGTTTAAAGCTTAAGCCCAGTTTGAATACACGTCCGTATTGCGGGTTGTACGTCCAGGTATGTGAAAGGTCCACATTCGGAATACCGCTTTGCACTGTGTTGAAAATATTGTAAACGCCTCCGAATAAACTCAATTGACGAAACAGCTGCTTTGAAATCAGTAAGTCGAGGTTGTAAAACGGAATATCTGATTCGCTGTACTGAATACCGTTGTTGAGCCTGAAAATATCGGTAATGAATGTTCCGGTCATTGTTCCGCGCAGGGAAGCCGTAAAATCGCGGTACGTCACATCAAAATTGGCTTTGCCGGCATGAACCGGAACGAACCGATAGCCTGTTGACACAACATCACCACCCGGCGCGTCATCCGGTGCGTCAATGTGTTCTTTTCCTTTGGAATATTCGTAACTCACAAGGAAATTCAACCCAACATTTCCGACTTTAAAGCTAAACGTATTCACCAGCATTACCGATTGTAAGAAGGAGTAGGAAGAACCGTTAAAGTAACCGAAACCGATCTGATTCTGTGGATTCGTGCTGTCCTGGCTTGGCACAAAAACCTGGCGTAAAACCCGGTTTTGCAGGTAATGTGCATAATAATTAAGACTCACTTTCCAATAATTGGTCACCCGCCAGTCAGCGCCTGCTTCGATGCCTTGCAATTGCTCAGACTTGATATTGATCGTATTGCGTTTGAGTTTTTCACCGTTCCCGAAATTTTGGGCAGTTTCTGTGTAATTGTTAAAGATGTAATATGATTTCGGAGCGCGGTAACCTTTTCCATAATAAGCACGCAGTTTGAATTTGGAAGACGGCCGGTAAACAACACCTAACTTCGGTGACGGAACAATTTCGCCAAAGTTGTTAAAGTCAACCCGGAGTCCTGCTTCGCCCAGCCATTTCCCTGATTTGGACTTGAAAGATGAGTGTGCAAAAGCCGAAACGTCATACTTGCTAAAAGCAGTCATAAACTGTGCTGTATCCAGCATGCTGATGCTTTGAATCGCTGCCGATTGTAAAACAGCGGTTTGCAGCGTGTCGAACTGATCACTTAACTCAAAACTCAGCGTTCGATCTTTGTAAGGATGCCGCAAAAAGTTGGTAAACGGATGTGAGGTTGAATAATCACCCGAAACTCCGAACATGACATTGATATATTTGTTGGCACGAATAATTCCCTGGAAATCACCGTTGATGTCCAATGAACGTGCGTAAATAAAGTTGCGGCCATTCGACAATAAATGAGCTGCGCCGTAATAGCCTGCATTGGTAATTGTACGATAGGTCAATGCGGAAATCGACGTGCGGATTTGCACGCGTTTTGTTGACGGACTATTGTAGCGCAATCCAAGTGAATTGATGTTTTCACCGTACGTCAGCGAGGGATCGAAATAACCTTGTTGTAACGGTTGACTTCCGAAACCGCTGTTTTCCTCGCGATACATATTCATCAAACTCAGTTCAACGCCTTTGTAAGTAAGGTAAGTTCCCAGCAACCGGCTTTCACGTTTCAGATCATCTATTTCAGGTAATCCTTCTCCGTCGCTTACAAACAATTGCTGTTGCGTCGAATTTAACTGTCCGGGCTGTACCCGAATGGAATCATCAGGGATATATAAATTCACATTCGTCGAGCGGTAAGAAGAAGCGAAAATCTCATAATTCACGATATTTTTTGCCTTCCCGGCTTTTCCGCCAAGTGTCAGGTTAAAATCGGTCGTGTTGGGTGAAAGTAAGTTCACATCAGCCCAGGCAAACACCGGTCGGTCAATTTCCGGTAACACGATATTGATCACGCCCGCCATTGATTCTGAACCGTAAAGTGCGGAAGAAGGCCCGAGGATAATTTCAATGCGTTCGGCATGACGAATGGGAAGTTGTCCGCCAATAGGCATTCCTTTTACGGCTTCGGGTTTGATGGGAACGCCGTTGATCAAAAATTTTACGTGATCGTTACCATAGAGTCCGCGCATCAAAAACGTTTCACCTTCAATGGCATTTCCCGGCTGCGATGTGCGAAATCCGGGAATGCTTTCCAGTACATCTACTAAGGTCGAGTAACCGAACTTGCGAATCGTATTTCCATCGATAATAATCACTTCCTGCGCCATTTCATCGGGTGTCTCGGCCAGTCGGTTAGCGGAAACAATGGTTTTGGAGGCGCGATCAACATCTGTGTTAAGATCTTGATGATTAAATAATTGCAAGGCAATTGAATCATCTTCCTGTGCGAAAACGGGTGCTGAAAGTTGTAGAAGCAAAACCGCGATGAGGAGCATCAAACGATCAACTGACGGAAATTGAAGTGTTTTGTTCATCGGACCAAAGAAAGTAAATTAATACTACATTTCAATTAGATGCTTTTGCTTAAATATCATGGTGATTCTACAACAGCAATCTTAGTTACTAACCGGAAATTAGTTGCGATTATTGCCGGAAGCTTCGAACTTCTGTCTGAATAGTGACTTTGGATGAGCGATTGGGAAAATACAGGTGATTTAACCTCATATGTCAAATAGAGAACAATAGAAGAACATAAAGGTGGTTTAGGTAGAACACCTTTGCGTTCTTAACAAGTCTTTCCGTCAAAAAAACTGTGTGCTTTTGTGGTGAAATTTGAGTTTACTTCCGGATTAGTTTTTGGGTGACTTGACGGTCTTTGTTCGCCAACTTAACAAAGTAAATCCCGTTTCGGTAAGCGGCCAGATCAAGAGTTGTTCCTTTTACGTCTTCAGTCACAACAGTTGAATACACGATCTTGCCCAATACATCAGTAATTTCAAGTGTCTCATAATCGTTTTGCCAGCTGATATTCACCGTTCCATGAGCCGGATTCGGATACAATCTGATCAACTCTCCTGTTTCTTCTTCAATCCCTGCTCCTGAGTTATAAGGTACTGCAAGAGCTGCCGTTGCACCAATCGATAACCGTGACATTTTATGGTAATAGGGAATATTAAAATACTGCACTTCATCCGTGGCGTCGTGATAATGCGTGTTGGCATCATTGTCCCAATCTTCTATCAGGAGTACGGCGCCGTAATCATGATTCCAGAAAGAAGCATGATCGCTGTAAGTCGCCCCGGGATTATTCACCAACAGGTCGATCCCGATAGTGTAATCTGTATTTACCGCAATCACCGTATCGGCAATCATTTCTGAATTAGCTATCGGTCGGGTATGCACTCTGGCAACGGAATCATTGTCACTATCCCACGCAATCGCATCCATATTGATTACTCCATAAATGCTATCGTTGGCATTGTCATGCAAGGTAGCAAAGGCATTGCTGCCAGCCAATCCGTATTCTTCGTCATCCCAAAGCGCAAAAATAACTGTATGCTCAAAGTTATAGGAAGCCATTACGCGGGCTGCTTCCAACACGGCCGACATTCCGCTGGCATCATCATCAGCGGCAGGTGCAACCGGAAGATTGGGCATTCCATCGTAATGCGCGCAAATAATTACAGGTTCGTTCGGATATATATTTCCCGTTTTGACAGCCCAGATATTTTTACCGTCACTGGCACCAAAAGCAAGTGAATCTACTTGGTAACCCCAAGAGATTAATTTATCGCGCAGATATCTAAAACACAATTCGTTACCCGGCTGGTTCCTGTTTCGTGACTTAATGGTATCTGTTACTCCGTTGACCACAACGCCCACTTCTCCTGAGATTTCATTGGCATTTTGCATGAGGGAATCAATGTTCACCGCATTGATAATAGCCTGAATGGTCGGATTTTGAGCAGAAGCAAAAAATGGAAATGCAATCAGAACAAGAGAGTGAAGAAGTCTTTTCATAGAAACAAATTGATTCTCACGAAAATAAGAAATTTAACCATTGCAGTTGAAGTCGAAAACTTAACCACATAGGACACATAAGAAAACATAGGAAGGTAGGGTGAAAATCTATGTTCCCTATTGTGCGCTATGTGGTTAAAAACTAATTCAATAGTTTAGTTTTTTTGTTTTTCCTTAATCGATGGTACAACCAATCACCACCCGTTTTTCCACTTTTGAGCTATCCGCATGGCGGTTTCCAGCATATAAGGCGACCATTCTTCAACTTTCCAATCTGAATTGGCTAGTCCGGATTTTGCCAGTAATACAACCGCATTTTCGTGATTGATTGCATTTTCAAGGATGTCAGATAATTCCTGTTGCTGCGAAGCGAGAAATGAATCTTCGGCTACCGAAGAGCTCAAAACAAACGTAGATTTGGGAAGGAAATCATTCACTGGATTTGGCGAATCAAATGTTGAAACAATACTTTTTAAACGGGAAAAATCCGCTTGAAATTGTTGTTGTTTTTCAGTGCTATCAAGGGCTATTCCGAGTTGTTCCAGTACAACGAATTTCAGGTTCGGACAGCGCGGAATGACCAGTTTCAACAATTCAAAAACAGCTTCCGGAACAGCATCATCATGTGTGTCCCGCCGAATAGTGCGTTGCGGTTCTAAACGCGTTTGTTCCCAACTTCCGCCCGAAATGTGGATTTCGCGCACCCGGTCAAGAGGATAAAGCTCAAGAAGTTCTTCGGCATCGAGTGAAAAATTGTGCAGCTGGCAATAGAAATTGTGCAGGTCGAGGATGATAAAACCGTTGACTGGTTCGATGAGTTCGTTGAGAAATTCCCCGTGCCGTTTGACTTCTTCAAGCGAGTAAGAAAAAGCGAGGTTTTCCAGTCCGACCGGACATTGACACGTATCCTGGATGCGTTTCAGCCGATCGATCCCGATACCAAGAGTTGTTGAATTATAAGGGATTCCGATGGGCGCTCCTTTGTGGAAATCTTCGCCGGTCATGAATCCGAAATGCTCGGTGATGTGGTTGAAGGTAAAATTACCGGAAACTTTTTTCAGATGATTAAGCCAACGCTCCTGTTCGACGCTCCATTTCCCCGAGAAAAGTGAAAAAAAAACGCCATGGCCGATCAAACGGCCTTCCTTCCCGAAAGTGGTAAGCAATTCGACAAACCAATCGGGAATATTCCGCACTTTGTAAAGCGCATCAAAGGACCATTCAATCGCTTCGACTTGTTCATCAATAAAGAGTGGAAGAGTAGCTTGTAACAGATGTTGGTCTAAATTACAAGCTACCGAAGCCAATATGTGTTGTTGTTTTATCACTGGTTTATCCCATGCCACATGCCGGACAATCGTGGTGCATCGACGGTTTTTCTTCTTGTTTTTTGCTGGCTTTTTCGTACTTGGCCTTTTCCCCCGATTTTACTTCATCGGGTTTACAGGAAGCGGTAAACGCTGCAACGGAAGTGCCCACTGCGATGGCTTTTAAAAGTGAAGTTGAAAGTTTCATGACTCGTTTTTAGTGTGTCAACAGAAGCACGACACATTTCGTGCCGTAATACTAACTGAAAACGTCAAGCTTTCCAATTTGTATAACACTTTTTCTGAAAAAGTGCGCAACTGTTTATCCCATTCCGCATGCTGTACAATCAGACGGGCAATTGGTTCCGGGTTCACAATCTCCGTTGTCATTGCGCTGATCGATCCGCGATTTCATGTCTTCTTTTTCGCACGATGCGCTCACGGTTGCGGTTCCCAAGGTTACACCAATCGCGATGGCTTGTAATAAAGATGTTGATAGTTTCATTTTTCCTCCAAATTAAATGAATAAAGATGTTTGTCAAATGGTTGATGGAAACGAGTACGAAAAGGTTGCACGAATATATCTTTCCCACAGATGCCTCAGATTTTCACAGATAAGTCCCGTAGGGACGTAATATGGTAACAATCGATCACACTCTTTTTTTATCCGTCCCAGCGGGACGGGACATCAACATCCATTTGTCTTACCCCTACGGGGTAAAAAATCAAAAAACACCTATTACTACTATATTACGTCCCTACGGGACTAATGGATGGAAACTTGTTTAAACTCAATAAATACTACACTTCCGTATTTTACGTTATCAGACCCGAACCTTTTTTTTACTTTTGAACCTCATTGTTTTGTTCATGAAAATCTATTTCTGTTTATTGATTGCTTTTTCTGTACAGGCCACCGCCTGGTCGCAGCGAAAATTCGGTGATTCTATTATCGGTACTCCATGGGTAGGCATTCAATATGGAGGAAACTGGAGCAATGCGGATTTGGGTGATCGTTATGGCTTTTTTAACCACCTCGGAATGATGGCAGGTTACAAAACCAAACGCAATTGGGTCTACGGTTTGGATGGAAACTTTATGTTTGGCAACCAAATTCATATGGAAGGATTGTTTGACGAACTTGCAGACAGTTACGGAAACATTACGGATGTAAACGGCGATATCGCCAATGTTTTATTGTTTAGCCGCGGTTTTAACGTCAATCTCATGGTTGGAAAGGTGTTTCCAGTGTTGAGCATGAATGAAAATTCGGGAATTTACGTGCACGGAGGTGTTGGTTATTTACAACACAAATTACGGATAGAAAGCAACGACCAGGTAATTCCGAGCTTGGAATTGGATTACAAAAAAGGGTATGATCGTTTTACATCAGGAATCAATTTTCATCAGTTTGTAGGTTACGCTTTCCTTGCCAACCAGGGAATTGTGAACTTTTATGGTGGATTTTATGCCCAGCAAGGATTGACCTATAATCGCCGCGAGATCTTTTTCGACCGCCCGGATGAAGAAGTACCTAAAAGTCAGCGTTTGGATGTACAAATCGGATTCAAGGTTGGTTGGTTTATTCCGGTCTACCAACGCAAACCGAAAGACTATTACTTCGATTGATGCGCCTGCTTTACGCCATTGGAATGGGGGGTTTGTACTGCTTGATGTGGTGCGCTTCGCTGTTCAATGTCAAAGCCAAGAAGTGGATCACAGGCCGAAAAACCCCGGTTACCGATTTTAAAATTCCCGAAAACAAACAAACAGTTTGGTTTCATTGCGCTTCTTTGGGTGAATTCGACCAGGGATTGCCGGTGATGTTTGCTTACAAGGAACGATTTCCGGATGCATTTTTAGTGGTTACGTTTTTCAGTCCGTCAGGAATGGAATTTTACAACAAACGCCATCATTGTGTCGATTTAGCATGCTATCTTCCGTTGGATACAGCTTCCAACGCCCGAAAATTCATTGCACATTTCAAACCGAAAGACGTTTTTTTTGTGAAATACGAATTCTGGTACAATCACTTACTTGCCGCCAAACGTTCTGGTTCAAAAGTTTACGGAGTAAGTAGTCTGTTTCGTCCCACACATCGTTTTTTCAAATGGTACGGTGGCTTTTTTCGTTCTGCTTTGCGATTGTTTGATCATTTTTATGTGCAGGACCAACGGTCGAAAGATTTACTGGCCGGCATCGGGATTCATCAAACAACACTTTCCGGCGACACACGCTACGATCGCATGATCGCTGTTCGTGATAAAGGCGATTCCAATGAAATTCTGGCCGATTTCACATACGGAAAACCGACGTTGATTCTCGGCAGTTCGTGGCCTGTCGATGAAGATACGTTACTAACTTCTCTCTTGGAGCTCCACAAGCGGATGAAAATCATTATTGCTCCGCACGATATTTCTGAACAGCACATTTCGGCTATCGCAGCGCTGTTTGGCAATGAGGTGGTTCGTTACACGAATTATGTTTCTTCACCGGAAAATCAGGTTCTCATTTTAGATACAATCGGGCAATTGACCTCGGCTTACCGGTATGCAACAATTGCCTATGTAGGTGGTGGATTTACCGGAAAACTGCATAACATCCTGGAACCCGGAGCTTTTGGTATTCCGGTTATTTTCGGCCCGAAACACGAACGTTTTCCGGAGGCGCAATTGTTCCTTGACCGAGAAGTTGCAGTTGAGGTAACCGATTCGGGTGAACTCGAAGAGTTGGTGAGTCAACTGCTGAAACGAAAAACCGAAATTGCGGAAGAGTTGAAGTTGATTTTTCAGGAAAACAGCGGAGCAGCGAAGAAGGTTGTGGCTGGTTTGAAGGATTAATTTTGGGTGATTTTTTTCAGTTTTACTGAAATCGCGTTCGTAATATTGCGAATTTGCAAATTCTCGAATTCCCGAATTTGGAAAGTTGAAAATTCGGAAATTTCATCCACGAATTTCACCACTCAATTTATTTTCCGACTGGTAACTTCGCCAGCCACTCAAACGCATTACCCACTGCCTCATGCAAAATCGTCCCATGATCTTCTTCTGGTAAATACTCATATGTGTAATGCATGTTTTTCTGTCCCGTTTTTTGAAGTGCTTTCCCAATATTCTTAGCACCGTTCACCATTTCCTTTCCTTCATCACCAACAGCAATGTAAACATTCATAGGCGTTTCGGGAAGCTTTAACGGTTGTTTCAAAAGCGACCCATTATCCCACCAAAGGCTTGGACTTACGATGCAATAATGTTGGAACAATTCCGGTTTTTTGAACAGAATTTCGGTGGCAAACAATCCTGCGAGCGATTGCCCGATCAGGGTTTTGGTACCGTTTGTTTTATAATTCTTCTCAATAAACGGTTGCAGATCTTTCTCAATGTAAGACATGAATTTTTCGGATCCACCGCCAATTTCATAGATGTTCGGATAACCTTCCAGCCAGGTTGGCCAGGTAGCATCAGGAGCCGGTTTGAAAGTCATGTCGTGCTTGCGATTGGTGCTCACGATTCCCACCAATATGGAAGGTTGCAGGTAATTGACCCAAGAAAAACTGTTGAACTGTACCAGTCCGGCGATGTGGATGAAATCTTCGTCAATGGCGCCATCCAACAGGTAAATTACCGGATATGTGGCTGCCGAATCAGGATGATAACCATCCGGCAAATAAATGTTTATGGTTTGATTATTTCCGAATACCGATGAAGGAATACTGTCAGAAAAACCGAGTGTAATCGCTTGTTTTTGAGCAAAAACCGGAGCTATTCCGAAGAGCAGGAAAACGAGATACAAAGCCTGTTTCATATAAGAAGATTGTTGAAAGAATGTTCAATTCCCAAATGTAACAAAATGAACTGCGCGTAGTTTCTGCAATGATCAAATACCGTAATAATCCCTGCTTGTGAATCAAAAAAAAGAACGTTCTTTGATTGCGGAATACGAAAAACAGTATTTTTAAAACAGAACTATAACTTCTATTTACTCAACATGACCAATCCAATTGTAAAAGTATCCATCTATCCGGCAATAGGAATCGCGCGGGTGGGAAACGCACCGGCAGAAAACGAAAACGATTATTTTTTCGGACCGGACGTCACAGGACAAATTCCCAATCCAGCCGGCGGTTTTAAAAACGCCAAGGGCCAAGTAAAAAAACAAGCGGCCCGTTTCAGGATCTATGGCTATGATTCCGACGGAAATGTAGTCAAAGAAATTACCGCTGCCGATGCTTCCATTCAATGGCGGGTGCACATTGCCAACCGTAAAGCAGGCTGGTATATGTTCAACAACGCGCTCGACCTGGTTGGAGCAGCAATTCCTTCTTCGTTCCGGAATGCGGATGTTACCGACCGTTCTCAACTCATCATCGATCCGGGAAAAAGAACCATCAGCGGTATCAGTCAAAGTGGTGAACAATACCATTTTGACAGCGGTTCGTTTATGGGAATTCCGGTTCCGTTGGGCGAATTGCGTACTGACAATGAAGGCCGGTTGATTGTACTTGGTGGTGACGGACACTCAGCATCTTACACCAACGAAACTGCGGTGACGTTTGCTAACAACGATACCTGGCACGATGATATTTCCGATGGCCCGGTTTGGGCTACCGTGACATTAAAAGACGGAACCGTATTGGAAGCCGATCCGGCAATGGTAGCAGTTACGCCGCCCAATTTCGGGCAAGGATTGTACGGAGCTGTGAGCATGTACGATGTTGTTTACAATATGAATGTGGAACAAGGCTGGGTTCCGAAACAGGAAATCCCTGATTTTTGGGAACACATTTACCCGATTTTTGACCGGATGACACAAACTCAATGGGTCAATCATGGATTTTTCATGGTGTTCGGACAGAATTCTCCGGCCGATTTCACCAAAGCTGATCTCGTGCGCCAATTGAGCAATAATGGCGAAGCTTCGGCTCTTTTACGTCAACGGGTTTTTGACTGGTTCAGAGATCCTGCCAGCACAGAATATCGTCCGGCACAGGTGCCACCGTTCTACGGAGATGGTTTTGGCGAATACACCAATATTGCCATCGTTGATCTTCCGGTGACTGCCGCTCAGTACGCGTGGTTGAAAAATTGGGCAAAAGGCAATTTCACAACAAATAAACCGACTGTTTATGCTAACCTGAATGAAGTTCCCTTGCAGGAACAGCCGCACATGCTTACCAAAACCAATCTCGACGATTGTTTGGGCGGGCCTTTTCATCCGGGAATTGAACTTACCTGGCCAATGCGTGTTCCGCAAATGTGGAAAGAAGCATACCGCCTGAACGTGCTGCCAGAAGACGAATCACCGAAAGACAATTGGGGACCGCTCCTGAGCACTAATATTGCGCTCGAAACCGGTGGTCCGTTAGCTGCAAGTGGTCCGGGCACATTGACGCGTTGGTTGGGTGTTCCATGGCAAACCGATGAAGCGAGTTGTTTGTCGGGTTATACCCCGTCAACGTATTTGCCGTTGCCTTCATTCTGGGCAGCGCGCGTTCCCAATCAGGTCTTGAGCATGGATAGTTTCAAACGTTTATCACACAACGATGTACCAACCGGACAACGTTTGAAACATTTCGATTACCGCCAGGATTGGCTGCGTGATTTCGGAACAAATTACACCAAGAAAATCAACGCGATGATTGCCAAATGGCATTATTTAGGCATTGTTACGAAGCAGGAATCACCCGGATCAACCGCCGATGGTTTGCTGCCTGAAACATATTGGGTGGAAACCGGCCGTCGTGATTTTGATACCGTCGATCCGAGCTACGAGCAGGTTGTGTATGCTGAAAATCTGACGAACGACAAGCCACAAGCTCCTGTACGTCTCAAAGCAGTTGCAGCAGACAAAGCACGTAAACGTCCACGTACCATTATTCCACGTGACGAACGATAAACCGTTTTCCGCTAAGGAAGTTTATATTATTGGTGGCGGTCTCGCAGGGATCGCCACTGCTTTATCCATGCAACAGCGCGGAATTAATGCTACAATCCTGGAGGCTGATCCGGTTGCCAAACGAAAAATGGGTGAAACATTGCCGCCGTCTGTTGCTCCGGTATTGCAGGCGCTCGGGATTCGTGAATTGTTTGATCGTCCGGAGCACCTTGTCTGCTATGGAAACACTTACCAATGGGGTTCTGATACTTTGCACGAAAAACATTTTATCCAAAGTACACTTGGTCATGGGTGGCATGTGCAGCGCGATATACTGGAAAATGATTTACAGGATCATGCGCGCAAAAAAGGAATCAGGATGCTGACCGGCTACAAATTGCTGCAACTTGATCAACAACCGGATGAATCGTGGCTGATGACCGTTATGACAGCATCAGGGAAGGAAACAATTCAGGCTGATTTTATTGTAGATGCCACCGGCCGAAGTAGTAAAGTGGCGCGTTGTTTGGGAATTGAGCGTCGTTTTTTGGATGAACTCACCGGAACAATGGCTTATTTTTCATTACCTGAAAACACAGAAATTGCGCAATATACGTATGTGGAATCGGTTGAAAACGGATGGTGGTACGCAGCTGTTCTGGCTTCGGGAGAACTTGTCACCGCATTCATGACAGATGCCCGGTTATTGGAAAAACAGATGCAGGAACCGAAAGGATATTGGCAGCAATTGCAACAAACCAACTTCATCCGAACGATTTTTCCGGAGAATTACAATCCTGATTTTGCAACTGGGTTACACACGCAATCTGCCGGAACAAGTTGTTTGGAAAAATGCAGCGGAATCAATTGGCTGGCTGTGGGCGATGCTGCGTTTGCATACGATCCTGTTTCCTCGTATGGAATGACATCTGCGCTCGGAAGCGGCTATTACGCAGGCCAGGCCATTGCGGAATTTCTTTCAGGTAAAAAAGAAGCGTTGCATGCTTACCGTTTTCTCACTGAAAAAACCTTCGCTGATTATTTACCCATGTGGCAGCGACAATATAACCTCGAGCAACGCTGGAAAGACTCTCTTTTTTGGAATGCCAGGAATCACTAGAAATTCGGAGTCAGATCGTGTGTTTTGTAGAAATCTTCGATGTATTTCACTGCTTCATCGGCCGAGTCAACCACTTTTAGGTAGTTCATATCACTTTCAGAAACATTGTTCTCTTTCTCGAGCATGATGCGTTTCACCCAGTCAACTAAACCGTCCCAATAATCATGACTGATCAAAACAACAGGTCGTTTATTGATTTTTTTGGTTTGAATTAGCGTAATCGCTTCGAATAATTCGTCGAGCGTACCAAAACCACCGGGCATGATCACAAAGGCTTGTGAGTATTTCACGAAAATCACTTTTCGAACGAAGAAATAATTGAATTCCAAATTGTGTTCCGGATCGATGTACGGATTGTAGTTTTGCTCAAACGGCAAATCGATATTTAGTCCAACCGATCGTCCACCGCCTTTTCGGGCACCTTTATTACCTGCTTCCATGATTCCGGGTCCGCCACCGGTGATGACACCGAATCCGGCTTTGGCTAGTTTTTCGCCAACTTCAACCGCTTGTTCGTAATATGGATTATTCTCCTTCGTTCTGGCAGAACCGAAGATAGACACACACGGCCCGATTTTCGCCATGCGTTCGTAGCCTTCTACAAACTCTGACATGATTTTAAAAATGGCCCAGCTATCGTTGGTTTTTATTTCGTTCCAATCCTTTTGAAATGCGTTCATGTACGTTGCGTTATTAAAACTGCTTTTTTAATAGGTTGATGAGCAGATGGACACCAAGCCCGCTAAAATAGGTAGTCTAAACGTTTCTAACGGTTAGGAAACGGATAAATTGTAAACGTTCAGGGGTTTATAACTCGACTAAAAGGATTTTCTAAGATTCATTTTGAATGAGCTGAATGATTACAAAAAAGCCTGCTCCAATAACTGGAACAGGCTTTCACTTCTGTAAATATCAAATCTCTTTATTTCAATACCTCAATCCGTTTGTTCACGATTTGTGTATCGGTTTTGATGCGTAAAACATACATTCCAGCTTGTAAATCGGCCGGAATACCAATTTGACAATTACCGTTTCCGGTATAACAGGCCACACTTTTTCCGTTGACATCAAACAATTGTATTTCAGCCGATTTTGGAGTTTGAATACTCAAAATTCCACCTGCTTTCACCGGATTTGGGAATACCGAAATATCGGTAATTTGTGAAGTTTCTACCGAAAGATCACTTCCGATATTGATGTTGTCGATGTACATGGCGTTACCATAATAACCATGATTCCGAAAAACGATTTGCAGGTTGCTTTCTCCGATGTAAGCCGATAAATTCACGCTATCCGTTCGCCATTGTGATGCTGTCGGCACAAACATATCCTGGTAATCAGGTGAAGTCGATAAATCGGTTCCGCCTTTGTAATACAATTCATCATACGTCACACCACAATCGGTAGAAACCAAAATGGAAAGGGTGTCTGAATTGACCGATCCCCAGCGTGCATAAGCAACATCGAAGAACAAATTCAATTCACTGATCGGCCCGCTTGCGTTGAGCGGAATGATCATATCGTCCGTAGTACCTTCACCGTAAATATTATAATTATCGAAAACAGCTGATTGGTTGGAATTCCCGAAACCGCCCGCAGCTACCGAAAGTGACCATTGGCCACCATTGTCTTCATTGTTGAGGCTCCAACCGTTTGGCAGGAAATTTCCCTGGAAATCTTCACTCAACGGAGCATACGGAACAGCGTAATAATCCAGGTTGACATAAATGCTGTCGGTATCCGTGTTTCCGTTTCCGTCGGTGATTTGCAATATGGCTAAATGCGTTCCGGCTGTAGTAAATAATACGGCAGGATTGCGATCCGCAGAACTTGCCGGACTTCCCGTAGGAAAAGTCCATTGCCATGAAGCGTTAGTATGATTCATAAACGAATAATCATCAAAATAAAATGAATCGACGCTGCACACCGCAGTTTGTTGCAATTTATCAACGGTAATGCGCGCTATGACAGCTGTGGGAGCTTCGTTTAAGGCGCTTTCCCAGATTCCTTTTCCATAGGTGGCAAGACGCATTTTTCCATCCCGGTAAAACGGTCGCAGAATATTTCCGGATGTATAAGTTGGCAATCCTGTGTTGTCGATTTGCCAGGTATTGACATTGTTCCTGTAGTAAACGGCTCTATTGGTAGCGGCATAAATTCCACCATCGGTTCCTGCCACATACGATAAACTTTGAACGCTTTCGTTGTTGAGCGTTGTTGAAGTAATGTTTGACCACGAAGTGCCGCCGTTTACGGTTTTAAAGACTTTATTTCCGTTCGATCCGCTTGGGTAAGCGATCCAAAGATTGTTTTCATCCGCCGGATTGATCGCCAGTAACATGCGCGAACTATTTCCTGCTGGAACGGTTAAGCTATTCCAGGTTGTTCCGCCATCGGTTGTTTTCCAAAGAGTTCCCGTAGAACCCGATGACGGTTTTTGGTGCACGTAAATCACATCCGGATTGCTGGAAGAAACTTCAATGTACGTGATTCGGTCATCAGGATCGGCGCCAAATGTGTGGAGAAGGTTAAAAGATCCGCCGGCGTCAGTTGTTTTCCAAAGTGAATGTTCATTTCCGATGTAAGCGATGCTGTAACAATTCGGGTGAAATTCCATTTCGCTTGATTCGGCTGCCCAGTAACTTTCATTCGGAGACATCCCGAAAGGCGCACTTCCGATCGGGTCGTTGAGGTTGAGTGGAATAACCTGCCCACTGATATCCGAGAAATAGGTTTTGCGGTTGTTGCCCGGATTTACATACCCGGTTGGAGCTTCGCCACCGCCAAGTTCCAGGAAATTTCCCGCGTTGTAATTTTCGTGATAGGCTAAGTTTCCGTTGTGGTATAATCCACCAACAAGTACGTCTTCGTTCCATCCGCTGCCGAATCCCCAGTAATCTGATCCGTGAACACCGCTCATGGTAAAGACAGGTTGTGTATTGAAAAAATCAGCTGAACGGTAAATCCCGCCATCAGTCGAAATCCATGCTTCCGTTCCCAACATACGGAAATCCTGGTTATCGACATGCATATTGATGGGCCCGGGCACATAACCCGAAACGCTTGTAAAAGTCGCTCCGCCATCGGTTGACCGATATATGTTCAGTCCTCCCACCAAAATCTCGTCAGCGTTCGTGGCTGAAGCCATCAATGCACAATTGTAAAAACCCTGGTGGTATTGCCAGCTCGGGCTTCCGATTGCCAGATTCATGTGATTCGCGTCGTAAGGCCCGCCCGCCGGACCGTTTGGTAAACTCCAGGTTGTACCGCCATCGTTGCTGCTATACACACCAATGTATCCGGTATCGTTGGTTTTCGATTCACCGATGAGGTAAGCGTAAACGCGGTTTGGATCAGCCGGCGTAACTGCCAGTCGCGCACCACCGTCATTTCGTCCGGGATCGGTGGAGTAGTGCCAACCCGTAGATTGGATTGTCCAAGTTGCGCCCGAATCGGTTGAACGATAAAACTCGCACAAATCCTCATTCGGATTGTTACGCACCAAATAAAGTGTTGCCGCGTTGGTAACGTTTGCTTTCACATCATAGCAAGCCACGTTTACCAATTGTGTCCAGTTGGTTCCGCCGTCCGTAGAACGATACAATCCTTTGTCTGTAGCCGCAATCACAAGCTGGTCATTGGCAGGATTGATTAAAATTTCATTTACCCCAAAATTTGATTCCGGTAGCACATTCGTCCAGCTGCTTCCGCCATCAGTTGAGCGAAAAACGCCGTTGTTTCCACCTGCAAATAGGATAGCCGGATTGGAAAAATGAACTTCGACGGCTGTAACTCCGCTTCCGAAATCAAGCGTTGAAGAAACGCAGGTCCAATTGACTCCGTTATCGGAACTTTTATACACTTCACCAGGCTCAGTGCCACAATACATGACAGCTGGTGTGCCCAAACATTGATCAAACGAATAAACATTGGTTTGTCCGGAACCGCCCGTTCCACCTTCCTGGTAGTTGGTAATAGGCCCAACGACCGACCAGTTCGAGTTTTTTTCAAGCGATTGTTTTGCCAGGTATTCCTGTTGAATTACCTGAAGTTCGTCAGATGTGGGAGTAACAATAAATCCGTTTGCATCCACGCGATTTACAACCGATCTTTTCCAGCGTTTGTAATATTGGGTGTGATAATTTTTTACGAAGGTTTGTTGTTTGTAATAAGCTTTGTAGAGCGCGTCTACTTCAAACACATTCGGGTTTTCAGCATACATTTTTTTCGCCCAGAGTGGCAAGGATTGAATTTCAACCTGAGAAGGTTTTTGAAGATTTTGCGCGTAACTATTGACCAATAGCAAGCACAGAAAAACAGAGAGAAGGTGTTTCATAAAGTGTAGTTTACCGCGCTAATATAACGATTTAGCTGTCCGACTGCGGCTTGTTTACAGAAGCTTACCAACCATAATTTCAGATTTCTTGGAAAGCTAATGAAGTTGATTTCGATGGATCAAAAGTCCGTCGCCGAAATAGTACTAATTTTAAGCTCTCGTTTCGGGAGAATTCACCGAAGAGTACATTTTAAGGAATCGCATGATTATCACAACTCAACTCACGCAACAAGATTACATCCGCATCAGTTTTTTCCTGCAGTTTCGAAAACTCACAGTGTTGTTTGTGATGCTTGCAATCCTGGTATGGATGGTTATTTATTTAATCATGAACCTGCAATCAACCGACGGAAAACTCTTCAACCTCATTCCGATTTCGATTGGTTTGCTGGTGGTTCCAATGATGACCTATTTAACCGCCAAACGCAATTTCAAAGCCATTCCCCGCATCGGTGAAACCATCGAATACCAGGTGAAAAAGGATGGAATCACGTTGCAGGGCGAATCGTTTACCACCGATTATAAGTGGAATGAATTGTACGGAGTGAGTAAAAACAAGCATTTTGTGCTGATCTGGCAAACTCCACGCGTGGCAAATTTTATCCCGAGACGCGCTGTTTCGGATGATCAATTGGCGGAGTTGAAACGGCTGCTGGATAAGAATTTGGTGGGGAATAAGTTGTAAGTTTAATTGAATTCTAATGGGATTAGGAAGAAGAGATTTTTTGAGATTAGTATCGCTTGCATTAGTGGGTACCACAATGGATCCTTTGGAAAGTCTCAAGATTCATGATGATTACTATATCAATAAAAAACTAGGATTATTGTTTGAAAAACCAGCTGACTGGGGTTATATTTCAGTTGCTGATTTCGGAAAACTAAAGGAAAAGCAAGTGCTTGGAAATGATACAATTGATAAAGAAGAATTGTGGGAAACGCTGGGCGAACCGGCTTGTATGATCACTAAGTATTGGATCGACACACCTGAAAACGAAGGCGTTTTTTCTCCGACTATACAGGTTTGGGTAAACCACAAATCAGAGTTTGATGATATTCCTCATTCTTCATTTGAAGAATTTGTGGAACTTTCGGGTGAAGGAACAAGCTATTTTCTAGATGATTTCACCATTTTGGAAAAGAAGCCAATGTACTTGCAATTCGGGCAACCGTTTTACGAGCGAACATCGACTTATAACTTTAATCATGTTGATCTGAGTGCACCGGTTAAGGTCGTATTAAACTTGCTGGCCATTGAACACAACAACTTCTATTACTTCATCAATTTTCATGAATGTCCGGAGCAGAATCAGCTGGCAACAGAAGAATTTGAGAAGTTTAAAAAATCGATTCGAATGGTTTAATTCTTCCGAATCTTATCCATGTGTTCCACTTCCATTTTCAAATACTTGGCCGTGTAACTTTTCTCGGTGTGTTTTTTGATCAGCTCTTCCGGAGTTCCGGTACAAACAATATATCCGCCGTCGCGGCCGCCTTCAGGACCAACATCAATGATATGATCGGCTACTTTGATGATGTCCATATTGTGTTCGATCACCAAAACAGTATTCCCGTCGTTGACCAAACGTTGCAAGACATCCGTTAGCATGCGAATATCTTCAAAATGCAGACCGGTGCTCGGTTCGTCGAGAATGTAGATGGTGTTTCCGGTGCCGCGTTTGCTCAATTCACTGGCCAGTTTGATGCGCTGTGCTTCGCCTCCGCTGAGCGTTGTAGATGGCTGACCGAGTTTCACATAACCCAATCCAACAGAATTTAGGGTAACTAAAACACGGGAGATTTTCGGGATACTTTCAAAGAAAACCGCCGAATCTTCAATGGTCATTTCCAGTACATCGTTGATCGATTTCCCTTTAAAACGAACTTCCAACGTTTCACGATTGTAACGCTTGCCATTGCAGGTTTCACATTCCACGTAAACATCCGGCAGAAAGTTCATTTCAATCACTTTCAAACCACCGCCGCCGCAGGTTTCGCAACGTCCACCAGCCACATTAAAAGAAAACCTTCCGGCTTTGTAACCGCGAATCTGGGCTTCCGGCAAAGAAGCAAACAAACTTCTGATTTCGGTAAATACGTTTGTGTAGGTAGCAGGATTACTACGCGGTGTGCGGCCTATTGGACTTTGATCGATTTCAATTACCTTGTCCAAATGGTCTAAGCCGTCGATGGTTTTGTACGGCATCGGTTTTTTCACGCCATTGAAAATATGGGCGTTCAGAATAGGGTAGAGCGTGTGGTTGATCAGCGTCGATTTTCCACTTCCCGAAACACCTGTTACGCAGGTCAATGTTCCCAATGGAATAGTCAGATCGACGTTTTTGAGGTTATTGCCGGTCGCGCCTTTCAGCTTCAATTGTTTTCCGTTGCCTTTCCGGCGCGTTTTCGGAAGTGAAATTTCCAGTTCGCCCAGTAAATATTTCGTGGTCATTGAATCAACAGATGTCAACTCCGCGAAGGGTGCTGCGTTGACAATTTGTCCGCCATGAACGCCTGCTCCCGGACCAATATCCACCACAAAATCGGCGGCTTCCATCATCTCGCGGTCGTGTTCTACCACAATCACCGAATTACCGGCGTCGCGCAGACGTTTCAGCGAGTTGATCAATCGTGTATTGTCGCGCTGGTGCAAACCGATGCTTGGTTCGTCGAGAATGTACAACACGTTCATCAGTTCCGAACCGATTTGCGTTGCCAAACGAATACGTTGCGCTTCACCGCCCGATAAGCTTTTAGCCGAACGGTGCAGTGTCAAATAATCCAAACCGACTTCGAGAATGAACCGCACGCGGGCACTGATTTCTTTCAAAATCTCGGTACCGATCAGGCGCTGGTCGTTGGTCAAATGATCGTCAATGGTTTCCAGCCAGGTTGCGACTTCCTGTAAATCCATCGAAGCGACCTGGCCCAATGTTTTCTCGGCAATGCGGAAGTGTAAGGCTTCTTTCTTCAAACGCGCTCCGTGACATTCCGGGCACGGAATACGGTTCATGAAACTTTGCGCCCAGCGTTGAATTCCGGCGGTGCTTTCTTCGGCATGACGCGCCATAAAGTTGGCCAATCCTTCAAAACGGACAGATGTATCTTTTACGCCCTGTTCAAGGCCTTCATTCCCGTTGAGAATGATGTGGATGAGGTCGGGCGAAATATCCTGAATAGGTGTGTTAAGTGAAAAACCTTCCTGCTGCAAAAAGTTGTCGAGTTTTTCGAAGAACCAGTTTTTCTTGTATTCGCCGATTGGTGCCAAACCACCTTTTTTGATGCTCAGTTTGGGATCCGGAATTACTTTTTCCTGGTCAATTTCGGAGATTTCTCCCAAACCGCTGCAGGTTGGACAAGCTCCGTAAGGCGAGTTAAACGAAAACAAGCTTGGTTCCGGTTCAGGGTAACTCACTCCGGAAGTCGGACACATCAGCAAACGTGAAAAATGGCGCACGCCGCCCGTGTCGTAATGGCCTACCATCATGCTTTTGTTTCCATGTTTCATGGCTGTCACGATGGAATCATATAAGCGTTTACGATCCGTTGACTGAATGTGCAAACGATCAATCACGATTTCGATGTCGTGAATTTTGTAACGGTCCAGGCGCATACCGCGTTCGATTTCCTGAATTTCACCATCAACCCGAACACGCGTGTAACCCATTTTGGCAATTTGCTCAAATAGTTCGCGGTAATGTCCTTTCCGGCCTTTGATTTTCGGGGCAAGAATGACGATTTTCTGGTCGTTGAATTGTTCCAAAATCAGGTCAGTGATCTGATCGTCGGAATATTTCACCATCGGTTCGTCGGTCACGTAGGAATAAGCCGTTCCGATCCGGGCGTACAACAATCGCAGGAAATCGTAAATCTCGGTGATGGTTCCAACAGTCGACCTCGGACTTCGGGAAACGGTTTTTTGCTCGATACTGATTACCGGGCTCAAACCGTCGATTTTTTCGACATCCGGGCGTTCCATTCCACCGAGGAACTGGCGCGCGTACGAAGAAAACGTTTCGATATAACGGCGCTGGCCTTCGGCAAAAATGGTGTCAAATGCCAACGACGATTTTCCGCTTCCGCTCAAACCCGTAAACACCACCAGTTTATTCCGGGGAATCGATAAGTGCACGTCTTTCAGATTGTGTTCACGTGCGCCGTAAACGTCGATGCTTGCTGTTGGATCAATTTCGCTCATTACAGGTATTCCTTGTACGGTTTTAGATTTTCACCTTCGGCAGGTAAAAGAATGGTGTAGTGTTTGTTTTTCACCGTTAGCTTATTTGATTTCAGCCACGGATTCAGTTTTTGAATGATCTTGAAGTTAACGCCTTGCCCGATTGCCCATTCTGCGATATTCGGAATGCTTTCGGCAACCACCACAGATTTGGTTTTGAAAGGCTTGTAAAGCTGCATTTTCTCCGGATAATAACCATAATCTTCCGGGTGTTCGAAAATCAGCTTAATAGCCAGCAGTCGGAAAAAGTAACGTCCGGTTTCATTGTTTTGGTCAGTATCGAAATAATGATCGGTTCCCTGCCACGCCATATCCTGACGAACACCACCAACACCACGGTTATACGATGCGGTAGCCCAAACCCAGTCATTGAGGCTGTCGTAGGAACTTTTGAGATACTGACAAGCAGCACGCGTGCTTTTTTCCACGTGTAAACGCTCGTCTACTTCGGTCGACATTTCCAAATCGTAGATTTTTGCTGTTCCGGGCATGAACTGCCAGAAACCTTGTGCTCCGACCGGAGATATAGCTTGAACCAATCCACTTTCAATAACAGCTAAGTATTTAAAATCTTCCGGAAGTCCTTCTTCTTTCAAAATGCGTTCGATAGTCGGGAACCAGCGATTGGCGCGCTTAAAATAACCGGTTGTGGCGCTATTGTAATAAGCGTTCATCAATACTTCACGGTCAAGGCGCTCAATTACATCTTCGTCTGTCAGCATAATTTCCTGACCCGCAAAAGTCATTTTTTCGGGCAAGTGCGGAAAGACCAAAGCCGTTGGAGCCTGTGTTTTTTCAACCGTTTCTTTTTCAGTTGGTTGAGGTGAGCTGCATGCCAATAGAAGAAGTGCCGGAGCAAGGAACAAAAATCGATTCATGAGATGAAAATTCGGAATACCAAAATTACGACTTTTTATAATGCTTGATGCTGATTTTTGGATGCTTGATGTTGGATTATTGATGTTTGATGAGATTTTCGGTAAGAAGAAAGCTTCAGGAAACAGCAATAAATCTTAAGTATAGTAGTATCACTTTGGTTAAGAAAGGAAAGCCCTCATCAAAAATCAAGCATTCAACATCAGTTTTTTGAGTATCTTAATAAGTATGAAAGAAAATTTAGTGATGGAAAAGTCCTTTGATTTTGCGTTGAAATCGATGGAGCTTTATAAGATCTTATTATCGAAAAACGAGTTCGTGTTATCGAAGCAGTTTTTCAGAAGCGCTACCAGTATTGGAGCGAATGTTCAGGAAGCAAGCGCGGCATATAGTAAACGGGATTTTGCAGCGAAAATGAGTATTTCTTCCAAAGAAGCGAGAGAAACCCTTTACTGGATTAAACTCATAGAAGCAGGTGATTTTGTGGAGTATGATTTTCTGGAATTGAAAACAGAATCAGAACGGCTGATACGTATTTTGACTTCTATTGTGAAAACGTCTCAAAGGGATTTTTGATGTTGGATGCTTGATGTTTGATTGGATTTCACGTAAAGATTAGAAATCGATAAACAACATTAAATCTTATTTAGAAGGTCAAACTTGATTGAGAAAGGAAAGCCCTCATCAAAAATTAAGCATCAAAAATACAACATCAATGAAAACTTCAGGAAACAGAAGGTTGAATTTTAATTAAGAGGAGGAGCCTAATCAAACATTCAACATCAAAAATCAAGCATCATTTTTTATGCACAATCGTATTCCTATACAACCACCCGAAAACGATCAGGAAAAACAACGACAGAAATGCGCCCATCCAGGGATTTCCCCATTTGGCGAAGGTAAGAGCTAAAACGGCAATCAGTGCTGAAAGCGAAGCGATGGTCAGAAATACATACCACACTTGTTTATCATTCAATCCGGAATAAACCAAATGGTGGGTTGTATGGTCTTTTCCGCCAACCATTGGTGATTGTCCTTTTCGCAAGCGATTAATCACAACCGTAAGCGTATCTGCAGCTGCCGGTGTGAAAGCAATCAGGGTAATAAACATGCCTGTCCATGGAGTCAAATGAGTTGTTTCCCCGACGCTCCATAAATGATGAATCGCGAAAAAAGCAGTAAACAATCCGATAAACTGACTGCCGGCATCGCCCATAAATAATTGCGACGGATTGATATTGAAGCGCAAAAATCCAAACAATGCGCCAATTTGGAGCAGAAGAGTCACGGTCCAAATATTCATGCTCCAGTCAAACAAAATCACTTCGCTGGCGAGGCAGGAAATCAGGATAAACAAAACGGTAGTTCCCGTGATGCCGTCCATATTGTCGAGCATATTCAGTGAGTTCATAATACCGACCACCCAAATAACAGTGAGTGTGGCGTTTATTATATGCGGTAAGCCCCACCAGTCAACAACTTTGGCGTCGTAATCCACCCCCATCAGATTAATCACAGTATGGCTAAGCACTAAAATAACACCGCATGAAATCTGTACGGCGAGTTTGATCCATGGTTTTGTGTTGTAGGCGTCGTCTGACAATCCCATCACAAATGCCATAATTCCGGCAACCATCAACCCTACATATTGTTTGTTTTGAAATACATTAACGCTTACTGCGTCAATGAAAATAACAGCATACGCAATTGTTCCAAAAAAGAAAACAACAAAGAAACTCACGCCACCCAACGAAGGTTTAGATTCATTGCTCCAGCGGATGGTCACATCGTTTTTGTTACGGATTCCAAGCGATTGTGAAAAGCGGAGCAACAGGGTATTACAAATGTAGCTGGCAATAAAGCCACTGACCAGAAAACCTACCAATGTAATGACGAGTGTGCTCACGTAAGTTATTTAAAAGGGTGTTGTAAAGGTATGGAAAAGAAGCGAATTTTGGTCTTTGGCCGAAATGACCGGTTTTTCGATCCCCCAGTTTATCCCCAGTTCGGGATCGTTCCACTGAAGGGTACATTCGGTTTCCGGAGCGTAATAATTGGTGCATTTATAACTGAAGATCGTTCCTTCTTCGAGGCTTAAAAAACCATGCGCAAATCCCGGTGGAATCCACAGCTGTTTTTTGTTTTCGGAAGATAATTGCACGGCAACATGTTTCCCGAAGGTGGAACTGTTTTTCCTCAGATCAACAGCCACATCCAGTACTGAACCTTGTACGACCCGAACCAGTTTGCCTTGTGACATCGGTGGTAACTGAAAATGGAGGCCGCGCAATACATTCCGGTGCGAAACAGATTCATTGTCCTGTACAAACTCAACCGGGAATCCAACGGCCGATTCAAAGTCACGGTGATTAAAACTTTCAAAAAAATGACCGCGATTGTCGGAAAAGATCCGCGGACTAAACAGTAAAACACCTTCTAAATGGGTTTGTTCAATCACCATCCGTTACTTTTTTTTGTTGGATTTTTTCTTCGTTTCTTCTTCGTAATAGCCATACCCATAACCATAGCCATACCCATAACCATAGCCGCGACCAGATGTTTTGGTTCCGTTTAAGATGATGTTAAGGTGTTCGATCTGCTTCATGTCAAACAGTTCTTTTACGCGATTGGCAAAGATGCGCTTCGAATAATGCGATTTGAAAATATAGATCGGAACATCAGCATTTGCAAGAATTTTCACACCATCTGTCACCAAACCAACCGGCGGATTGTCAATGACCACTACGTCATACAGCGACTTCAACTTTTCCAGAATTTCCTGGAAACCTTCGCTGAGGATCAATTCCGAAGGATTTGGCGGAATAGGCCCTGCCGTTATGAAATCAAGGTTTTCGATCGATGAATGTTGAATGCATTCTTCCAGTGTCACCTTTTTGATAATCAGGTTGCTGATTCCTTTGTTGTTGGAAACATTTAATCCCAAATGGACTTTTGGTTTTCGCAAATCGAGATCGACTACCACTGTGCGTTTGCCCGATAGAGCAATAATTCCGGCCAGGTTGAGTGCTACGAAGGTTTTTCCTTCTCCGGAAACGGAAGACGAAATGGCGATCACGCGTGCATCGGCTTTCACAAAACTCAGATTGGTTCGAATGGTACGTAGCGATTCTGCCAACATCGATTTTGGGGCGTCCTGTACCATCAGCTGTGAAAATTCATTTGCGTCTTTGAGCAATGGAATGCTACCCAGCATGGTTGCTTTTTCAGGAAGAAGTTGTTTGAGATCTTCCATCGAATTGATCTCATTGAAGGTGACGTAACGGAAAACCAAGACACCAAAACCTAAAATGGCACCGATAAAAATAAATCCTGCATAGACCATTTTCCGGTTCGGACTCACAGGTGTTGAAGCTATTGTAGCTTCGTTCAAAACACGGTTGTTGGAAGAATACCCGGCGTTGGAGATGGAATACAATGCCAGTTTATCCGTGAGGATCGCGAAGTATTTCTCGTTGAGTTCCTGTAATGATTTCAGGCGGCTGTATTCCATTTTTTTACCCGGGAGCTGACTGTATTCGCCCTGGTATTGGTTCACTTTCGCCTGTATTACCTTAATATTATTGGAAATGCGCTCTTCAATGGCATCCACACTTCTGCGAATGGATTGAATTTTGCTTTGAATCTGAATATTGATGTTCTTGATCTCGGTATTGTTTTCAGTCACATCAAATAACAAATCTTCTTTTCGCTGTAGTAAAGCATGCAGATCGGTGATTTGCCGGGTGAGTGATATTTCAAAACTTTTCCCCAACATTTCAGGGATCAGGCGATAAATTTCCAATCGATTCGGGTCATTCCGCAATTTCGAAGAAACCAGTTTGAGCGCCGATCTTTCTTCTTCCAACATGAAGAGCTGGTCCTGAAACTGGTCCATGTTTTGGGTCAAAGACAGTCCGTCGGTTTCCGGATCGTTGAGTTGCGCACTTCGCTGAAAAAGGGTTAAACTGTCTTTGGAAATTTGTAATTCTCCTGAAATCGAATCCAGTTGTTTGTTGATGAATTGCAAGATGTTTTCGGCACTTTTTCGTTTTACTTCTTCATCATAGGTGAAAAATGCTTCGGCCACGGCATTGGTTATATCGTGACACAATTCGGCATTGTATCCCTGGTAACGGATCAGAATGGTTTTCGCTTCAATATCAGCCGGTGTAATTTCCAGGTTGGGCAACAGACGTGTAACCAGCGTTTTTTTATTGTTGAAGGTGAAATATAGTTCGTTTTGTTCGTCATCAGAACGCAGGTTTTCAATGTTATCTACCTTAAACGCGATGTCGAAATGCTGGTTGCTGAAACGTGAATTGATAGGCTTCAGCATGGAATAACTTTTTCCACCCACCTGATAGGAGAGTTGTACCTTGTTTCCTTTGAGCTCAATCCAGATCGGAATGTCACATAAACTACTGTCTTTGAGTTGAAAAGGTTGAACATTAAAGGAGCTTTGAAGGTATTTTTCTTCGGTTAGAATGCGTCCTTTCGAAAAAAGGCTCACGTTCATATGCAGACGTTCAACGGCCATTCCAAACAATAATTCGGAGCGAAGTAATTCTATTTCGGAAGCAATATTGTCTTTGGTGTTGATGTTTTCGATCTCTACGATTTCTTTTCCCTGGTCTTTTTCACCCAACTGGATCACCATCGAAGAATCGTAAATTGGTTTCGTATACCGTAAATACACAAAAGCAATGGCAGTAAAACAGGTGACAAATAAGAGCGTCCACCACCAATATCGCTTCACAATGGTAGCAGCGATAAGCGGATTGTATTCCCGATTGATCAATAATGATGGTTGCTGAGCTCCGTTCACGTGACTATTTTAGAGTAGAAAATACGGTAAATATAATCAACGCGCTTGACAAGAGCGAAACTACAGGTGCGGCACTTTGTACGGCTTCCCGGCCAATCTGCTCGTTTGGTTCCACATACACATAGTCGTTGGCCTGCACGATCATGTCGGCATATTTCAATCCTTCAATTGTTGAAAGATCAAGCACATATACAACCCGCGATGTGCCCAGGTTGCGCATCAGTTTGATTTTATCGGCGCGGCCTCTGTCGGCAATTCCACCTGCAAGCGCAATTGCTTCCATTAAGGTTGTGTTGTTGTTTTGAAGCGGAATCACTTTCGCCTCACTGCCGTTTCCGGGGAAAACGATGACCCGCTGATTGGTGAGTTTCACCTGTACATAAGGTTCCTGGTACTCGATGGCGAATGCTTTTGCCAAGGTGTCTTCGCATTGCTGCACGGTTAAACCGGCTACCATTATTTCTCCGATAATAGGCAATTCAGCAGTTCCGTTGGGCCGCACAATGTATTCCGGAATTTGTGAATTTCCTTTCGTATCATTCATACCGGCCATATTTTCCACAATGCGTTTTCCGCCGTTGGTATAAAGTGTGAACGAAAATTTGTCATCGCGCGAAATGGTGTATTCCGTGGTTGGGCGCAATGGAATACTGTCGTTTCTTTCAGGAACTCCTTTCGGCGTTTTGAACATCAGGTTACTGTTGATGCCACACGACGAGCCAACTCCCAACAAAAGGAGCAATAAACTGCCAAACAAACCAAGTTTCATCATTGTATTCCTTTTTTTGCCAGCAATTGACGGTAATAATTTTCCATATTGCGGACCAATGTTGTATAGTGAAATTGTTCTTCTACGAACTTCCAGCCGTTTTGTGACATTTTTTCGCGAATTTCTTTCGAATTAATTAAAAGTACCAGTTTTTCGGTCAGCGCGGCTACATTTTTCTTCGGTACGATGAAGCCCGTTTCGCCGTCTTTTACGATATCGCGCACGCCACCCACGTCCGTTGAAATAACCGGAAGGTTACACGCCTGCGCTTCGATCAGGCTTACAGGCGTTCCCTCGTTATCAGAAGTCAGGCAAATGACATCCATTCCGGCATTAAAAGTAGCAATATCGGTAATCCAGGAAGTGCAGGTAATGCATTCACCGTACAGCTGGTTCAATTGATTCACACGTTCGGTGATCATTGCTTTTTCACTTCCGTCACCCACGATGAAAAAACGCGCTTTGATTCCTTGTTTTAAGACATTTTCAACAGCATCCAGAAACAAGGTGTGGTTTTTTATCGGCGCTAGTCTGCCCACAATGGCAACGGCAATTTCATCTTTTCCAAGTTGGTATTTTGATCGTGTTTCAAGGCGTTTTTCAGGTAGATTTTCCTGGAATTTATGTAAATCAAATCCCAACGGAATGACTGTTATTTTTTCCTGCGCACAGATCTTGTGCTGAATCGACAATTCTTCCTTCTGTAAAGGGCTGATGGCAATGATTCCATCCGATTGTTTGGCCAGTCGCCGCTCAATGTATTTGTACAAAGTCGTTTTCACTTTCCCGAAATAGGAGTGAAATACGTGGCCGTGATACGTATGCACAATCACCGGAACTTTACAAGCTTTTGCGGCCTTTCTGCCCAATGCGCCCGCTTTCGCGGCATGTGTGTGTACAATATCGGGTTTGAACTCTTCAATAATTTGCTTCAATCGCTTATAAGCCGCTCTGTCGGATGCCAGGTTCGGCAAACGTTTCATCTCTTCGATCAGGACTGGTTCTACACCGTAACTTCGGGGAATGTGTAATGAATCACTTTCATCAGCTTCCGGCAAACCACCTACCAAAAGAGTTTCGAAATCGTCAGATAAATAACGAGTGAGGAAAGTTGCGTTGTACGTTGGTCCGCCGATATTGAACCGGTTGATGATTCTTAAGACTTTTGGCATAGCGTTGTCATACGGTCATACCAATGCTGAAAAACGATATACGCCCAAGCTTTGGCTGCCGTTGTTGAGGATTTACTGTTCGTTAACTGACGGAATAGTTGTTGGATGGTTGCGGGATGAAACAGGTTTTGCTCATGCAGATAATCTTCGTTGAACCAGTGTGGATGTTTGAAAACCAGGTCAGCGGTTACCAACCATTGATGCAAAGGAACTTCAAAACCATGTTTGGGTCGCTTGAATACTTCGTCGGGAAGAAGGTCGGCAAACGCTTCTTTTAACACCAATTTACTGGTTTTTCTGTCATTTTTCCAGCTTTCAGGCAATCGGTTGGCGAGTTTCACCACATCTTTATCCATAAACGGTGTGCGCACTTCCAATGAATGGCGCATGCTCATTACGTCCACTTTTTTCAGCATATCACCGGGAAGCACCATGAGCTGGTCGAGTAGCAGGAAATCGTTTAATGATGCTGTTGTAGCGGGTAATTCCAATTTGTAAGGCTGCGGATGTTTGAGTAATTTATCGGGAACATCCAAGCCAATCATCGCGGCTAAATACTGGTATTGATCGGGCCAGTCATAGCGTAACAATTCGCCCATTTTCCCGATTTTTCGAAGTTGATTCGAGAATTTCCCCTCTCGATGTCCACTTGAAAAACGCAGCACAGGACTCAATGCTTTACGTTGCCACGACGGAATGCGCTGAGCTTTTAAAAAGGCGGTGTGTTTATTATAACCTCCGAATAATTCATCGGCACCGTCGCCTGACAAACTTACTTTGAGGTGCTGTGCTGTTTCCTGAGCCAGAAAATAAACCGCAATAGCCGATGCATCTGCAAAAGGTTCATCAAAGGAAGAAAGTACGTCTTCCAGTTCACCGATTATTTTGGTTTCGTTGAGGCGAATTTCATGATGTTTGGTATCGAGAGCAGTTGCTACACGTTGTGCATACGGACCTTCATCCAGCAATTGATTGCCTTCGAAAGCAATCGAAAACGTTTGCAATTCTTCAAACTCTCTGCGGGCAATCGCCGTAACGATGGAACTGTCCACGCCGCCGCTCAGGAAAGTTCCCAGCGGAACATCGGCTTCCAGTTGCGACAAAACGGCTTTGGTAACAGTTTCGTTTACTTCTTTAACCGCGTCTTTATAAGTTGAAGGAGCAGCCAGTTCATCTTTCGGGAACCAATATGCTTTCAGGTTGATTTCCTGTCCGGTAACTTCTACATAATGTCCCGGAAGCAAGCGCTGTACGTTTTCGATCATCGTCATTCTGCTTGGCACATACGAATACGTGAAATAAGCCGATAATGCCGCCTGGCTTACCTGGAAAGGAACGCCTATTTTTAGTAATAATGGTAACTCACTTGCGAAATAAACCCCGTCTTCCTGCACCGAAAAAAGCAATGGATTGATTCCCATTCGGTCGCGGGCAAGCAGCATATAATCTGTTTCGGAATCGTAAAAAGCGAATGCAAAACAACCACGTAGCTCTTCCAAAACGGCTTTTCCCTTCTCCATGAGCAGGTACAATAACACTTCTGTATCCGATTGTGTCGTAAATTGGTAACCGATTGCTGAAAGTTCGTTCTTTAAGGCACGGAAGTTGTAAATCTCACCATTGAATATCAGCATGTAGCGTCCGGTCGGGTCACAAAAAGGTTGGTGTGAACGTTCTTCGAGGTCAATGATAGAGAGTCGGTTGTGTCCGAAAACCGCATGAGCTTTTTGGTGAACTTTCAGATGGTCTGGACCTCGGTGCTGTTGCAGGTATAAAGCCTTTTCAAAGCGTTCCACAAGAGATATTGCAGGCGCTGTGTTAAAAAGTTTTATTCCGGCTATTCCACACACGAAGCGAATTTACCCAATTTTAATCACAAATAATTAGTTTATGTTTTTCCCACTTCTTCGACACCTCATTTTGACCGGTATTTTACTGGTAGTTGGCAGTGGCTGGTCGCAAAATTCGGTTCAATCGGCAATTGATGTTTTTGCCAACGATCCTGTGTTTGCCAATGCCAGTGTGGGATTTCTGGCTATAGATGTCGCTACCGGAGATGTCATTGCGTCCAAAAATCCGGCAACGTGTTTGTCACCCGCATCTACGGTTAAATTGTTCTCTACAGCCACTGCTTTCCAGGTGCTTGGAAGCGATTATGCACCAAAAACGCGTATTTATATCGACGGAACGATTGATTCCAAAGGAACGGTGAACGGGAATCTTTGGATTCGCGGTGGTGGTGATGTAACCATCGGAAGCCGGTATTACAACGCCGAAGGAATCGAAGACACGTTACTCAGGGTTTGGGCGGATACGCTCCTGAAAATGGGAATTAAACAAATTAACGGAGCAATTATCGCTGACGCGTCTGAGTTTGGTTACCAGGGTGTTCCGGATGGCTGGAGCTGGAGTGATATGGGGAATTATTACGGCGCAGGCCCGTCCGGTTTACCTATTTATGATAATATGTTGCGCTATGTATTCAGAACTGGTGTCACTGGAAGCAAAACAACGCTGAAAGAAACAATTCCAGTTATTCCGGGTTTTAGTTTTCACAATTATATCAGTTCGGGCGGAAGCGGTGATAATTCCTATATCTATGGCGGGCCTTATTCACTTGATCGATTTGGAACGGGAACGTTGGAAGCAAAGACTAATCGAATAGTCGTAAAAGGAAGTTTACCCGATCCGGAATGGCAGTTTGCGCAAGAGTTTTCCCGTATTCTCAAAGGACGTGGAATTGCAGTACGTGACAGTATCAATACCGCCCGGCAAATGACCTGGGTTTCACCAGCAGTGCGTTACGGGTCTATGAAAATGCTGATTGAACACAAAGGAAAAACGGTTGGTTCCGTGGCGTGGTGGACCAATATGAAATCGGTGAATTTGTTTGCCGAAGAACTCTTGTGCTGGGTCGGATATTCGGCCTATGGAACAGGTTCTACCGATAACGGAGTGACGAAACTTGAAAATTACTGGACTGGAAAAATTCCTGTTTCAGGTATGTTTATCAAAGACGGAAGCGGACTTTCACGTGGCAACGCGATTTCGCCGCAGCATTTTTGTGATTTGCTGAAGTTTATGGCGACCAGTAAAAACTTCGATGTGTTTTACGGGACCTTGCCGGTAGCCGGAATTTCAGGAACGCTATCTTCAGTGTGCAAAAACCAGGCTGCCGAAGGGAAAGTTCATGCCAAAAGCGGTACAATGAACCGAATCAAATCGTACTGTGGTTATGTGGAAACAAAAGGTGGAAAACGCCTTGCTTTTGCGTTCATTGCAAATAATTACAATTGCACGTCGAGTGCGGTGGTTGATCGTATGGAAAAAGTGTTTAATGCGATGGCGCTTTATTGATTTGATGGCACTTTCAGGAATTTTCAAACGGACGTAATATTGCAAATTGGCATATCAAACAAATGGACGTCAATTCGCAATATTACGTCGGATATTTTCAGTAGAAATTTGGGTTGATTTTTTTATAGCAGTTCCAAAAAAATCCAGGCATCTGCCCACACTCTTTTTAGACAATTCCTCAAACTTATTTTCACTTCGTCCCACTTCACGACCATGCCACAAAACAGCGTCCAAATGAGTTGCGATTCCGCAAAACAATAAGCGCTTAAACATTCCGTTCATTTCTTGGCGAAACACTGTTATTTGCTATCTTTACGCGCTCGAAAGGCACGAACTCTTTCTGTATACAGCTAATGGAAACACAGTTAAAAAAAATAGAGATGGTTGATTTGCGTTCGCAATATCAGCACATCAAACCCGAAATAGATCAGGCAATTCAAGGCGTGCTTGATAGCGCTCATTTCATTGGAGGACCGGCTGTAACCGAATTTCAACAGGCATTTGAAAAGTACCTGGATGTAAAATATGTGATTCCATGTGCCAACGGAACCGATGCACTTCAAATTGCAATGATGGCTTTAGGTTTAAAACCGGGCGATGAGGTGATTACACCTTCGTTTACCTACATCGCTACTACAGAGGTGATTGCGCTATTGGGATTGATTCCTGTTTTTGTAGATGTCGATCCACGAACGTTTTGCATTGATCCGTCGAAAATTGAGGCCGTGATCACTCCAAAAACCAAAGCAATTGTACCTGTTCATTTGTACGGTCAGGCTGCCGATATGGATGCTATTATGGAAATTGCGAATCGTCATAACTTGTTTGTGGTCGAAGATAATGCACAAGCCATTGGGTCTGATTACCATTCAGCTTCCGGAAAAGTTTCCAAAGTTGGAAGCCTCGGACACATTGGTTGTACGTCGTTTTTCCCGTCGAAGAACTTAGGCTGTTACGGTGACGGTGGAGCCATGTATACCAACGATGATAACCTGGCGACTCAATTGCGCATGGTAGCCAATCACGGTCAATCAAAAAAATACAAGCACGATATCGTTGGTTGTAATTCACGCCTTGATGCCATGCAAGCTGCTATTTTGAGTGTGAAACTAAAACGTCTGGATCAATACATTGATGCCCGCAGAGCTGTGGCCGATTATTACGACCGCGTTTTGGGCGCTTCCGGAAAAATTACGATTCCTTTCCGTGACCCGAAATCAAAACACGTATTTCACCAATATACCGTTCAACTCAACGGAGCTGATCGTGACGGATTGCAGGCTTATCTAGCCGATAAAGGCATTCCATCGATGATCTATTACCCGAAACCCGCGCACAAACAAGGTGTATTTGATTCCTTTAACCTGGGCGACCTGGATTTGCCGGTAACCGAAGAGCTGACCAAAAAAGTAATTTCATTCCCGATTCATACCGAAATGGATGAAACACAATTGGCGTTTATCTGTGAACACATTCTGAACTACGTTAACCAAAACTAAATGAAAAAAATTGCAGTTGTAGGAACCGGTTATGTAGGTTTGGTCACTGGTACTTGTTTTGCCGAAACCGGTAACCAGGTGATCTGTGTAGACATCGACGCCAATAAGGTTGCCCGAATGAAAAATGGCGAAATGCCAATCTACGAACCGCATTTGGATGTGTTGTTTGAACGCAATATCAAAGCGAATCGTTTGTCATTTACCACCAATCTTGCTGAAGGAATCAAAGATGCTGAAATCATTTTCCTGGCATTACCAACTCCTCCAGGAGAAGATGGCGCAGCAGATTTACGTTATATTCTGGGCGTTGCTGACGAATTGGGAAATCTGATTCAAGACTACAAAGTAATCGTTGACAAAAGCACGGTTCCGGTTGGAACGGCTGAAAAAGTTCGTGAGAGAATCGCTAGAAATGCGAAAGTGGATTTCGACGTAGTTTCCAATCCTGAATTTTTGCGCGAAGGTTTTGCCGTGGATGATTTCATGAAACCGGATCGCGTGGTGATCGGAACTTCTTCCGAGCGCGCCGAGAAGATCATGGAACAATTGTACAAACCGTTTGTGCGCCAGGGAAATCCGATCTTGTTTATGGACGAGAAATCGGCTGAGCTCACAAAATATGCAGCAAATTCCTTCCTCGCCACCAAGATTACCTTCATGAATGAAATCGCGAATTTCTGCGAATTGGTGGGTGCTGACGTAGATAAAGTACGCATTGGGATTGGTTCTGACGAACGCATCGGCAAACGTTTCCTGTTTCCGGGAATCGGTTACGGCGGATCATGCTTCCCGAAAGATGTGCAGGCTTTGGTGAATTCCGGTAACGAAAACAATTTCTCGTTTGAGATCCTGAAAGCGGTAATGACTGTGAATGAAGATCAGAAAACGATCCTGTTCCCGAAAATAAAAAACTTCTTCAGAGGTGATTTGAAAGGAAAAAAAATTGCGATCTGGGGATTGGCTTTCAAACCAGATACTGATGATATTCGTGAAGCCCCGGCGTTGTACATGATTGATGCGTTGACAAGTGAAGGAGCCACAATAACGGCTTACGATCCTGAAGCAATGACAAACGTAAAAGCATTACTCGGCGATAAAATTGCTTTTACCGATAATGAATACGATGCATTGAAAGATGCCGATGCTTTGTTGATTTGTACCGAATGGGGTGTTTTCAGAAACCCTGATTTCGACAAAATGGCTACCTTACTCAACGATAAGGTGATCTTCGACGGACGCAACCTGTTTGAGGTTGACGACATGACTGATCGCGGATTTTACTATAGTTCTATTGGTCGCAAGACGCTTGAGAAATAAACATGGAAGAACGCAAACGAATTTTAATCACCGGAGCTGCCGGTTTCCTCGGTTCACACCTCTGTGATCGTTTTGTAAAAGACGGCTACAAGGTTATCGGAATGGATAACCTCATTACCGGCCGGTTAAAAAACATCGAACACCTGTTTGGGAACGAACAATTCGAATTCTACCACCAGGATGTGAGCAAATTCATTCACGTTCCCGGAAAACTGGATTACATCCTGCACTTCGCTTCGCCCGCAAGTCCGATCGATTACCTGAAAATCCCGATTCAGACCCTCAAAGTGGGTTCGTTGGGCATTCACAATTGTTTGGGATTGGCGCGTGTAAAAAAAGCGCGTGTACTCATTGCCAGTACTTCCGAGGTTTATGGCGACCCGACAGTTCATCCGCAAACGGAAGATTACTGGGGAAATGTGAATCCTGTTGGTCCGCGCGGTGTTTACGACGAAGCCAAACGTTTCCAGGAAGCAATGACGATGGCGTATCACACGTTTCACGGTTTGGAAACGCGCATCGTTCGTATTTTTAATACCTACGGTCCGCGGATGCGTTTGAACGATGGTCGTGTGTTACCTGCATTTATCGGGCAGGCATTGCGTGGCGAAGATTTGACCATTTTTGGTGACGGTTCGCAAACACGTGCGTTTTGTTACGTAGATGATTTGGTAGAAGGAATCGTGCGTTTATTGCACAGCGATTATCCATATCCGGTGAACATCGGTAATCCGGATGAAATCACAATCAGCGAGTTTGCCGAAGAAATTATCAAATTGACGGGTACCGACCAGAAAGTAGTCTACAAAGATTTACCGGTCGATGATCCTAAACAACGCCGTCCGGATATCACCAAAGCACAGGAATTGCTTGGTTGGAACCCAAAAGTTGGCCGTGCGGAAGGTTTAAAATTAACGTATGCTTATTTCAAAAACCTGACCAACGAAGAGCTAAACGAGAAAGAACATATTGATTTTGAACATTATATCCATTAAACCATGGGGCATTTTGCACACGAAACTGCGGTAGTCGATGAAGGTTGTACCATTGGTGAAGGCACCAAAATCTGGCACTTTTCACACATCATGCCCAATTGTACGATTGGTGAACGCTGTAATATCGGTCAGAACGTAGTGGTTTCACCGGAAGTGATTTTGGGCAACAACGTGAAAGTTCAGAACAACGTGTCTATTTACACCGGCGTGATCTGTGAAGACGATGTTTTCCTTGGCCCGTCGATGGTGTTTACCAACGTGATGAACCCGCGCAGTGCGGTCAATCGCCGTGATCAGTATTCCCAAACGATTGTGAAAAAAGGTGCTTCAATCGGTGCAAACGCAACCATTGTTTGCGGAAACGACATTGGTGAATTTGCCTTTATCGGTGCCGGATCAGTAGTCACAAAGGAAGTGCCGGCCTATGCATTGGTAGTAGGAAATCCTGCTCGCCGGATAGGTTGGATGAGTGCTTACGGACATCGCCTGACTTTCGATGAACAAGGTTATGCCACATGTCCGGAAAGCAATGAAAAGTATCATTTATCGGACGGAAAAGTCCAAAAAATAAACGCATGATTCCTGAAAATCAGAAAGTAAAATTTGCCATAGTCGGCTGCGGACATATCGGAAAGCGCCACGCTGAAATGGTGATGCGCGATGCGGAATCCGAATTGATAGCATTGGTGGATGTACGCACCCGTGAAGCGTGTGGAGCAGATGCATACGACGTGCCATTTTTTAATACAATGGAAGAATTACTTGCTTCAGGGCTTGATTTTGACATCGTAAATGTATGTACACCAAATGGTTTACACGCAGAGCAAGCCTTGATCGCATTGGAAAATAAGAAGCACGTTGTGGTTGAAAAACCAATGGGCTTGTCGAAAGAACAATGTGAAAAAGTGATTTTTAAATCCCTGCAGCAATCCAAACAAGTATTCTGCGTGATGCAAAACCGTTATTCACCGCCAAGCGAGTGGATCAAGTCGGTAGTTGAAAGCGGTATTTTGGGCGAAACATTTATGGTTCAACTCAACTGCTACTGGAATCGGGATGATCGTTATTACAAAGCTGGTGGTTGGAAAGGAACCCAGGATCTGGACGGTGGAACGTTGTTTACGCAATTTTCGCACTTCATCGACATCATGTACTGGCTCTTTGGCGATATCGACAACATCCAGGGAAAATTTGCCGACTTTACCCACAAAGATTCTACCGACTTCGAAGATTCAGGTTTTGTGAGCTTCGATTTCATCAATGGCGGAATGGGAAGTTTGAATTATTCTACGGCGGTTGCCAACCAAAACCTGGAAAGTTCCATGACGATCATCGGAAGCAAAGGAAGTGTGAAAATCGGCGGCCAATACATGAATGAAGTGGAAGTGTGCAACATCACTGATTATGAAATGCCTGAACTGGCGCCAACCAACCCGGGGAATGATTATGGCGCTTACAAAGGCTCTGCAGCGAATCATCATTATGTGATCACCAACGTGATCGATACCCTAAAAGGTCGCACCTCTGCTACTACAAATGCATTGGAAGGACTCAAAGTAGTTGAAATTATAGAACGCATTTATAAAGTACGCAATGAGCAACTCAATTTACAATAAACTGATTCGCAAAGAAGCCAAACTGGCTGTAATCGGTTTGGGATATGTCGGCTTACCGATTGCCCTGGAATTTGCCCGTAAAATCAAAGTGGTAGGTTTTGATATCAACCAGTCGCGTGTGGATTTGATGAAACAGAACATCGATCCGAGTAACGAGCTGGAAGCAGCAGATTTTGATGATCGCGACATTTTGTTTACCGCAAAACTGGAAGATCTGAAAGACGTTGAGTTTTTCATCATTGCCGTTCCAACACCAATCGACGATGCCAATCTTCCTGATTTGAAACCGTTATTGGGTGCTTCGCGCACGGTAGCGCAGGTGTTGAAAAAAGGCGATTACGTGGTGTACGAATCAACCGTTTATCCGGGTTGCACCGAAGAAGATTGTATTCCCGTGCTGGAAGAATTATCCGGATTGAAATTCCAAGAGGATTTTATGGTTGGTTATTCACCTGAGCGTATCAATCCGGGAGACAAGGAACACACGTTGCAAAACGTAGTGAAAGTAGTTTCGGGTTGCGATGCAGAATCATTGGAAGAAATTGCGAAAACATACGAGTTAGTAGTTGAAGCGGGTGTTCACCGTGCTGCATCTATCAAAGTAGCTGAAGCAGCGAAGATCATTGAAAACACGCAGCGCGATGTAAATATTGCACTGATCAATGAATTGTCAATCATTTTTAACCGATTGGGAATCAATACGTACGACGTGCTGGAAGCGGCCGGAACAAAGTGGAACTTCCTGAAATTTTCTCCGGGACTGGTAGGCGGACAC
Source organism: Candidatus Fluviicola riflensis (assembly GCA_002243285.1). Lineage (GTDB taxonomy): Bacteria > Bacteroidota > Bacteroidia > Flavobacteriales_D > Crocinitomicaceae > Fluviicola > Fluviicola riflensis. Next base: position 361,140 of record CP022585.1, read on the forward strand.
TGTATAGGCGTTGATCCGTATTACCTCACACACAAGGCACAACAGGCCGGTTATCACGCGAAGATTATAAACAGCGGCCGTTATGTGAATGACTCAATGGGCTTCTATATCGGGAAACAAACCGTAAAGAAAATCATAGCGCAGGGAAAACACATCCAGGACGCGAAAGTATTGGTGATGGGAGCAACATTTAAAGAAGACGTTTCTGACATCCGCAATTCAAAAGTAATCGATGTGGTGAACGAGTTGAAATCGTTCCAGGTACATGTTGATCTGGTTGATCCGCATGCTTCTTCGGATGAAATGCAACACGAATATGGTGTTGGTTTGGTAGAAATAGGTAAAAACTACGATGCGATCATTATTGCTGTGAATCACAAAGAATACCGTGGTTTGGACGAAGCTTATTTCCAGGCAATTCTGAAAGATGGAAAAGGTGTTTTTGTTGACCTGAAAGGAATTTACAAAGGAAAGATCAAAAATCTGGAATACTGGAGTTTATAGAGACTTAAGATTAGAAGACATAAGACAAAAGACCGGGATTATTAAATTAACCGGTCTTTTGTCTTTTAAGTCTTAATTCCTCCTTTTATTTCAGCAAGTTCAAATGCCCATACAACAATATGCGCTCGTCTGTTTTATTGGTTTTAAACTCGATTCGCCAAGAGTATTGACCTTCCTGAGCCATTCTACCGGAATAAGATCCATCCCAGCCTACGGCAGCATCGTTTGATTCGAAAACGATTTCTCCCCAACGATTGAATACCATAAAATTAAAATCGTAAAGGTCAAATCCGGATGTAAATACGGGTTGAAATGTTTGATTGAATTCATCTCCATCGGGTGTAAACGTATTCGGTACATAATAGAGCAATTCTTCTTCCACAATTATTCTTGCCGTATCCTGATCCTGACAACCGGCATTGTCTGTGGCTGTTAGAATGACGGTATAAACACCCGATGTACCGCTGGGAAATGTATGTGTCGGTGAAGTTGAAACGGAATTGCTTCCATCGCCAAAATCCCACGAATAATTGGTAGCGCCGGTAGAATTATTAATCATGGTTGAAATAGCACTTTCCGAACTCAGTATAGAAGGTGTCGGTGCGAAAGCCGCAACAGGTCCACTGGTTACGCAAATGATGGAAGGATAAGTAGCATCTGCAGTACAGCCGTTTATACTAGTGGCCACCACATACAAATCAACACATCCGGTATTGGTAAATGTGAGCGTCTGATTTCCGCAACCTGTAAGCGTTTGACCGTCTGAAAAAGCCCAGGTGCAAGAGTTGCTGTTGAGTGTAGCGCTTGTAAATGTAGCAACCAACGGAGCGCATCCTGAGGTTGGGTTTACTGTGATATCGATGACAGGGATTGGATCAACTGTCACGGTAATTTGGTCGGTTGCAGAACATCCGCTTGAGGTTTCAGTAGCTGTAACAGTGTAAGTTGTTGTTACCAAAGGTGTAAAAGATACGTTTTGCTGAACACCATTGTCCCAGCTTATTGCAGCAGGATTCGCGGTGAGTAATGTTGCACTTAAAACGGTTGAAGATCCGGCACAAATAGCGTAATCTGGACCGGCATTGACAGCAGGAATATTCGCAGGACTCAACGTTGCGCTTGAAGTTATCTGACAACCGCTTGCATCTTGCACCACAATCGGGTACGTTCCGGCAGCAAGTAATGTAAAGATATTTCCTGCTACAAAAGTTGCTCCGTTATCAATGCTGTATTGCAATCCACCATTTGGGCTATTCGCCGTAATATCAATGCTTCCGTCTGTTTGATTGCAAGAAGGGTCTACTGTTGCTACATTGGTAATTGACGGTCCGTTTACTGTTGAAACCGTTGTGGGTGCGGTGGTTTGGCAACCATTGGCATCTTGAACGGTTACTGTATAATTGCCCGGCAAAACAGCGTTGAAAGTATTGGAAGGTTGAAAGGTAACACCATCGATGCTGTATTCCAATGCTCCGCTTCCTCCATTTGCAGTAATGGTAATTGTTCCGTCTGCAGTGTTGCAATTGGCCGGAGTGGTTGCCACATTGGTAATGGAAACGGCAGCAGGATCTACCAAAGTGAAATTTTGCGTGATCGGCGGATTCGAACTTCCTGCCGAAGGGGATGTGATCAGGATATTATTGATTGCCACTGATGGATCTGTACCTGCACCATCGTCGTTATTGTCCCATTGAATTCCAATCTGTAAGTTGGCAATGTTCTCACATGAAACAGGAAGTACTGCCGAATAAGCTGTCCATAATCCTTGGCCGCTGCCACAAACTGTAGAACTTAAGACACCTCCGAATTGCACCCATCCTGATCCGGGGTTAATCCAAACAGTTGCCTGATCGTTAGGCAAATCTCCGTTTGCAATGTAATCGAATGACAAGGTCAAATTGGTGTAGCCACTGGTGTTAATCAAGCCCGATTGCGCCCGAACATGCGTTTCCGGACAAAACAGAAATCCACACAATCCGCCGGCATCATAAGCAGCGCCACCTGCCGGATTAAATACGCTGGTTATATGTAAAGTGTTATCACCATTACCGGCAAGGCCACATCCACCAGGAGCAACGCCACCTTCGTTATCCGAAACGGTAAAGAAATTAGGATCTGCACCCTGGGGTGCTACAACATTGCTTAATGTCCAGCTAGATGCGCCGGTTTCAAAGTCTTCAGAGTAAATCGTTGTAGAACCACCACCCGAACTGGCATCTGAAATGGTGACACTATAATCGCCTGCACATAAGTTGTTAATAGTAGACGAGTTACCTCCGATAATAGCACCTAAGGCATCTTGCCAAACATACGTATAAGGAATGACTCCTCCGACCGGAGTGACCAGTATAGAGCCATTGCAACTTCCGGAACATGTCGGATCTGTTACTGTAGAAGACGAAACGGTAATTTGTGCATAGGAAACACCATAGGCAATTAACGCCATGATGAAAGTGGAGATTTTAATCATAAATTATTGAAGTAGTTTTTTGGATGACGCGAAGAAGGTGAAAAGGTTGTGTTTTTTATCACAATTTTCGACAGAAAAGAAGATTTATTAGACAAAAAATGCATTCTGTGCATTCCAACGGTATGGGAGACTTGAGGAGTGATAGACAGATAGACTGAAGATCGCTTCACTAAAAGACAAAAGACGTCTTTCTAAAACACCGTCTTTTGTCTTCCGTCTAATCAGTCTTCTATCTAGCCCAATTCTTTATTCCTCAATGGCAATCGCAATAACTGGTGAAAAGCCTCATCCGCGAGATGCTTTTCCAAAATATGCAAATGCTCAATGCGATGACAATCGGTTCCGGCAATATCCACCAATCCTTCTTTGATAAGTAATAGTGCTTGTTTTTTGACCGCGGGACCATAATGCCCGGTAAGCGAGTTGTTATTGAGCTGGATCCAAACCCCTAATTCGCGTAAGCGATGTGCCATTCTGGTAGATCCGTGATAATAGATATAGCGCTCTAAATGTGCAATAACAGGCTGATAACCCGAAGAAATCAGGTCGAATATCAAGTCTTCCAGTTGTGACGGTTCATTCCGGAACGAACATTCAAACAAAATACAATTGGTATTGAACGGCAATAAATCACCCGATTCCACACGCTCAAAAAGTGTTTCGTCGAAGTAATATTCGGCAGAAGCTTCAATTTCGATTGACAATCCAACAGCTTTTGCAGCTTCGCGAAGTTCATCACGTTTGGCCAGTATACCAGCTGTGGTATTGTTGTACATGCCGTTCATGACATGCGGTGTGGTGATGACTTTCCGGTAACCTAATTCCTGGAATTTACGCAACATACCCAACGAATGGTCCATGCTTTTGGCGCCGTCATCAATTCCAGGCAGCAAATGACTGTGTAGATCGACTTGCAAAGCAGACAAATCAACCGGTCCCGGGCTACGGCTTGATTTCAAAAAAGAGAAGATTCCCATATCGTGGTGAAGATACAAAAGTAACCGTTTGAGTGGTATTCTAAGTTCCTGGAATTTGAATTGTTAATCCTAACGTAAGAATAAGTTCATCGGCTAAATCGATTGAGGGGCTGCCACATCTTGTAAAAGCGTTCCTGACAGATACTTTTAACCTATAAAATTGTGGTTTATGAAACGGTTCCTTATTTTGACACTTGGCTTGGCATTCAGTTCATTTTCGCTTGATGCACAAACGTTTAGCTGGAGCGGTTACACAACCGGTTCCATGTCATACACGACAGGAATTATGACCGCCACCGTTACGTCATCGAATCCGGGTTTTCAAAACAGCACTCCGCGCCATTATGCAGCTGCAACGGTTGGAAGCGGGCAATGCGGCCTTGCGGGTGGTTTGGCACTGGAACAACTATTTGGAAATATTACAGCTGCTCATGCCACACTTACACTTGATTTTACACAAGGCAACAGCACCAACGGAACATGCTCGTCTATTACATTCCCTATTCGAGATATTAATTCTGACGAATCGGTACAAACCTTTGCGGACTGGGTAGAAATTTCAGCGGTTGACGGCAATAACAATGCAATAGCTGTCGCCAGTATTACTGCTACCGGTGGTTCCAACAAAGTGTTCACAACATCCGGAAATACACGTATAATCAAAGGTTATAACAGCGGTAGTTATGGATCCAGATCTACTACAGCTTGCGATAATGTCAATATTAGCGTTACACCTCCGGCAGGCGTTACCCTTAAACGAATCGTGATCAAGTACCATCCTGATTACAATCCTTCACCCAATTACTATTATAACTTTTCAGGTCCTTTGCGTCCTGCCTATCAATACATTTCCATCGGCTCCATTACTGCAACTGCAACAGGAGGTGGCTGTCTGGTATTGCCGGTAGATTTGGTGTCGTTTACTGCGCGTCGCGAGCAACGATCAGCCGAACTTACGTGGGTGACGGCTTCCGAAGAAAACAATGCGCAGTTTGTGGTGGAGCGTACAACCGATGGCAACCATTACGAAATGGTAGCGATTGTGGAAGGAAAGGGAACGACGCAATCGACTTCGGTTTATACAATTACAGATGAGCAAACTCCTGATCAGCTGACTTATTATCGCTTGAAACAAATCGATGTTGATGGTAATCCGACGTTTTACGATTTAATTTCGGTGGAAGAACTCGGAGGTGATGCGTTGATTCAGCGCGTATATCCCAATCCGGCGAACAGCGTGCTGGTTTATACCTTAAACGCGCTTGGAAATCAAACGCATTCTATTCAGGTGACCGATCAATTGGGAAGAACCGTTTACCGTGAAACAAGCGAAACTGATAACGGTATTTCGGAACACACGCTCGATGTGGATGCTTTTGAAAACGGGGCTTACCTGGTAACAATTCAGTTGGAAAACGGAAAAAAGGAATGCACGCGTTTTGTGAAGTGTGATTAATTTTTTCCGTACATTTTCTTATAATAATCGCGGTAACTACCCGAAGTAACTTCCTTGACCCAAGCCTGGTTGTCGAGGTACCATTTCACGGTTTTGCGGAGGCCTTCTTCGAAGGTGATACTTGGTTTCCAGCCCAATTCATGATGTAATTTGGTAGCATCGATTGCATAACGGTGATCGTGTCCGGCGCGATCTTTTACAAACGTGACCAGTTGTGCGCTTTCGCCCGGATTTCGATCCAGTAATTCATCCATAATCGAACACAATTCCTTCACCAGCTCAATGTTTTGCCACTCATTCCAGCCGCCGATATTATAGTTGCAACCAACTTTTCCCTTATGAAAAATAAGGTCGATAGCCTGCACGTGATCTTCCACCCACAACCAATCGCGTACATTCACGCCTTCACCATAAACGGGAAGTGGCTTTCGGTTTAAAATATTGTTGATCATCAACGGAATCAGCTTTTCCGGATGGTGATGGCTGCCATAATTATTGGAGCAATTCGAACGCTTGATCTCCAACCCGTAAGTATGAAAATAAGCGCTCACAAAATGGTCCGAGGCTGCTTTCGATGCCGAATACGGACTGCGCGGGTCATAAGCCGTTTCTTCGGTGAAAAATCCTTCCTTGTTCAGCGACCCGAATACTTCATCGGTTGAAACATGGTAAAACGTATGACCGGAAAGCTCTTTCCAGTAATTTTTGGCTTCTTCCATCAGGTTGACAGTTCCCAGCACGTTGGTTGTTACAAAAGGTATTGGTCCTTCAATCGACCGGTCAACGTGCGATTCTGCAGCCAAATGAATAATATCTGTGATTTCGTAGTGTTTCAACACATTGCGAACATCTTCCTGATTGACAATATCGCCTTTCACAAACACATGGTTCGGTGCGTTCTTCAGATCTGCCAGGTTAGACAAATTACCGGCATACGTCAGTGCATCGAACGTGATAATGCGATAGTTGGGGTATTTGTTGACCAACAAACGAACAAGATGTGAACCGATAAATCCGGCACCACCGGTAACGAGAATATTCATAGCACTTTTTGTGTGTAACAAAGCTAATCAAAAGACTTGAGACCGCTTTGCTAAAAGACAAAAGACAGTTTTTCCGAAAAATCTGCCTTTTATCTCAGGTCTTTTCGTCTCAAGTCTCCTTTAATTCTGCCCGGATTTTCAATTGCTCATTCATCGCGATGAAACCGTTTTTGGTATCAACATCGAGCATTTTGCTAAAGAAAGGAATCAAAATTCCCCTGAAATGCTCGCTATGAATAAAAGTCGTGGTACCGTCGCCATTGTCGATAAGCTGGAACCGGTGTTCACCGTCAAACAATCCCGGAATTCCCAAATGGCCAACCCAACGAAACTCTTTTTCAGGTTCAAAAACCAGGACTTTCGGTTTCAATGTCATCCCTTTTCCGTTCTCAGGTTTCAGGGTCACTTTTAATTTCTGTCCGACTTCCGCCGCCCCCGAAATAGTAGTAATGAACGGATTCCAGATTCCATAATTACCGAAATCGGTGAGGATACGCCATACTTTTTCGGGAGTTGCGTTAATAGTGATCGATGTGTTGATTTCTTTTGCCATAACTGTTGTGTTTAAATGAATGAGACAAAGTTCAGTTAAGCACGGCGGTCAGCTCTTGACAAATATCAAGAAATAAACTTAGGTGATTGGTCTGTTAAATAATGGGTTGTTAATGGTATCAGTCGTTTCAAAAATAGTTATTGTACATTTTTGGCGTTCGTAATTTTGCGAATTTACGCCAGGTTTTTGGGATGTAAATTCGCAAAATTACGAACGAACATTTCACGCTATAATCACAGACAAAAAAACGAACTAAGGCTATCCGTAAAGCTGTTTTTTACGAATACGGCTAAACGTTTCAGGCGTCATTCCAAGCATGGAAGCGATGTATTGTAACGGAACTTGGTTGAATAATTCCTTGTTGTTTTCGAAAAAGAAATTGTAGCGTTCTTCGGCGGTCATCGACAAATGAGTGAAAATGCGATCTTCCAAAATGATAAAACAACGGGTGATGAAGAGTTTTTCGAGTTCGTGCCATTTCGGAATCAGTTGGCCGAGTTTCACATAATCAGACCGGTTAATGGTAAACAATTCCACATCAGTCAACGCTTGAATCGTCCAACGGGCGGGTGTTTCAAATACGAATCCCGCCAGATCGGTCACAAAATAACCTTTCGTCGAAATCCATTGAGTCACTTCTTTATCTTCGGTTTGCACATAAATACGCAGCATACCCGATAGAATGAAACTGAGCCGGTTACTCGCTTTTCCGGTTTCCAGGAAATACTCACCTTTTTTGATAGTCTGCCGATGAAAGAACTGACTAATTGCATCCAGATCGCCGGATTGAGCAACTCCGAAGTAGGACGAGATATAGTGTTCGAGTTCTGTCATTATTCAATAATAATATCATGCTGCGCCAATAAACCGGCAACTCCGCGCAACGAAAATTTGGCTTTTTTGATGCGATTCGACGACGGATTGATCACATAACGAACCGCAGTTCTCAAATCTGCTTTTTCGAGATTTGTCTGGTCGAAAACAGCTCCTGATAAATCGCATTCGTCAAATACAGCTGCGCTCAGATCGCATTCCGAAAAATCGGCTTCTTCGAGTTTACAGTTTGAAAACCGGGTGTTTTTCAGTTTCAGTTTGTAAAAAGAAGCATGATTCAATGCACAGGCGTTAAACGCGACTTCCAACCCGAACGGATTAGCGTGTTCCAATGGAAAGCCCAGCATTTTGCAATCGGTAAAGGTGATTTCATTCAAAGTGGTATTTCCAAGTTTGATCAAACTCAGGTTGCATTCTTCAAACGTGCATTGCACAAAGCGAAATCCTGAAAGATTCAGGTCCGAAAAATCACATTCTTCAAACACGCAGGCTTCGTATTCGCCCTTCTCCAATTCCTGCTTGGTGAAATCGATTTTAGAGAATGTTTCTTCGAAAAAAGGATGCGCCATGACGTGATTTTTATGGCTTAAAAATAGTAGAATTAAAGTTTAATCTCTTTCTTTTTTCGGCCGCAGAATTTCATCTGTAAAATGTTCTGTACGTTTCGGTTTTGAGAATTTATCGGAATTATAGGCTTTAGAATCACCTTTCGGGATGGAAAGCGAAATCCATTCGTTATCACGGATCAGTTTGGCAATGAAAACGATTTGCCCGATGTGATAAGGATAGTGCGCTAGTTGTCGATTAATCGCTTCTATGACTGTGTGGCCCATATTACGAATGAAAATAATTCTGGTCAAATCCTCTTCCTGCAAGCTTTTCAACACATTCAAAAAACAATCCCAGCCTTCGTTCCATTTGTGAAGCAATTCCTGCCGGGAAGAAATCTCATTTTCAAATTCCGCATCGCGGTTACGCCATTCTTTTTCGCCGTCGGTTGTGAGAAAATCGGTCCAGCGACTCATCATATTTCCCCATAAATGGTTCACAATGATTGCAATACTGTTACTGGCTTCGTTGGCTTGCCAAAGTAGTTGTTCGTCAGTGAGTTGTTCAAATGATTTTTCGCCCAGCAATTTGTAATATTCAACTTGTTTGATGACGCTTTCCAGATAATCTGTTTCCATGGCGTTTGATTTGTTTGTTTTAAATTGAGCAGTGCCTTGAATATACGAAAAAGGAGTCGAATCTGTCCTAAGGACAATCACAAAAAATGAGAAAATAATTACCATGGTAAATATATTCATTGTAAGTTTGTCAAAAATCACATTATGGAAACACTGATTCCCTCGCTCATACTTCTGTTTGGTCTTTTCGCCATTGCTTTTGAAAGCCGGCCACAATTGCAAAAAATTCCGCTGGCATTGATCGCCATGAGTTTGATCGCCTGGACGTGCTCCGGTTTTGCCAAAACAGACAATATTACGTTGTTGCTCGGTTTAGTTTCCGGAATGGTGCTGATCGGGTTTTTGCTGGGCCTCATCCTAAAAAAGTATGGTGAATGGGTCGCGCTTCCGGCCACGCTGCTATTGGCGGTAATGAGCGGAAGTAAAGTCGCGTATTTCGGGTTTGATTTGAATATTTCAGGAATCCTGATCGCGCTTCCATTGCTTGGGGCAATTGGGCCGTTATTAGTGAATCTCAAAGCACAATTACTTCACAAATGGCTGAATCTTGACCAAGCTCGTACCACGACAATCGCTTCTGCTTTTTATGCGGCGTTGCTGGTGTTTTTTGCTGGATTTCAGGCGCAGTACTTCGGTGTGATTCTGGTTGGTGCCGGCTGGATAACTGTTTCATTGGCAAGTAGAAAATTTGAAACACTTGGAGCCGGAATCGGTTTGCTTTCTCTGGGAGTTGTTTTTTGGCTGATGAAAACCCAAACGCAGATAGATGATTCATTCATGCGTCCGAATTTCCTCATGGGATTGGTGGCAGGAGTTACCGCGATCACCTGGCTAAAACTGACCAAAGACGTGATCAGATTTCGCTGGCCGCTCATGTATCTCTTGCCGTTATTACTGATCATTGCATTGGTCATGATGGGAATTGCAAACGAGCATTTTGGCGGATTACCAACTTACATCGGAGCATTGATCGGGACTTCATTAACATTAATGGTGACGCGCTTTCAAACACAAGTCATTCCGTTTCAGGCGTTGTTATTGGGTGTTTCGGTGCTCATATTCAATCAGTTTGAAGCAATTCAGCAGCCAAAAAAGCAATCTCGCTTAACCACAACTGAAGCAACAAATACACCTGAGGAAGAAGAACCTTCTGTATTGGATGTGCCGGCCATAGCATTGAATGCCGATTTGAAAGGAAACTGGAAAAGTGTGCTTGATGCTTCTAAAATCGAATTTCAACTCGGGCCGGAAGGAGCAGTAACCAAAGGTGGCTTGGAAGAATTTAACATTGATCTTCGTCTGAATGACACTGGTGAACCCGAAAAACTCAGTGTTGTCATTCCAACGGCAAAAGTAACTACCTTCAATCCAATGCGCGATGAATCTGTTCGTGGTGCCGGTTACCTGAATGCGCCAGCCTTTCCGAAAATTACATTTACTTCCTCAAATATTAGGAAAGAAGGTGATCATTATGTAGCCAACGGTGACTTTGTGTTATTGGGTAAAAAAGCACCTGTGAAAGCGAAGCTGAAATTTGCGGCTACCGGAACTGATAAAGGCAAACAATTTTTGGTGATGGTAGGTGAAGCAACATTTGATCGTACCAAACACGGGATGCGCAGCGATGCCAAAATCGGAAATGAAGTAACAGTGACCTTTGAAGTTGAATTCAGAAAATAATCTAATAAACTTTAAATTTTTCTGCGCTTAAGCAACGAAGTGTTAATTTAGGAATACTTTAGTGGAATATTCTACTAAATGAATTTTAAATTACACACTTATGAAACAACTTTTGACTTTTGTTTTGTTGAGCTTGTTTTCAGTCTCAATAAGTTTTTCTCAAACAATTTCCCTGCAATCATTTGCAACCGGATTTACCCGTCCGGTAGAAATTGCTCATCCGGTTAACGATTCCCGGTTGTTCGTAGTAGAACAAGCCGGCAGAATCAAAGTGGTAAACTCAAACGGATCGGTGAACCCCGTTCTTTTTCTCGATCTCACTTCAGAGGTTGAATTTGTTAATACTCCCGGAAGTGAGCAGGGATTATTAGGTCTGACCTTTCATCCGGATTATGCCAACAATGGGTTTTTCTATGTGAATTACACGCGTGCTGGCGACGGTGCTACTATTGTTGCCCGTTACTCGGTTTCCGCTGACCCGAATGTGGCCAGTACAACAGAAACGGTTTTGATGACGATTGATCAACCGTATTCCAATCACAATGGTGGAACAATCAAATTCGGCCCCGACGGTTATTTGTATATCGGAATGGGCGATGGTGGTTCTGGTGGCGATCCGGGCGACAGAGCACAGGATACTACGGAGAATTTAGGGAAAATGCTGCGCATTGATGTGAATTCAGGTTCACCTTATGGAATTCCTCCAAATAATCCGTTTGTAGGTGTCGCAGGGAATGATGAAATCTGGTCGATCGGAATGCGTAACCCGTGGAAATTCTCATTTAACCGGTTAAACGACGATTTGTGGATCGCTGACGTTGGTCAGTATGAAGTTGAAGAAATCAATAAAATTCCAAGCCCGATCCCAAATACAGGGTTGAATTTCGGATGGCGTTGTTACGAAGGAAATACCAACTTTGATTTATCTTCCGGGGATTGTCCTGCTTACGCATCAACCGTAGATCCGTTTACTCAATACACGCATTCCGGAACCGGTGGTTGTTCAGTTACAGGAGGTTATTATTACACGGGAAGTTTGTATCCGGCTTTTGCGGGTAAATATTTCTTTGCCGATTATTGTACACGAAAAATAGGAACGGTGACCGATGGTGGAACTGTTACGTGGACTTCTGCTTTTGCGAATTCGATTACCACTTTCGGAGAAGATATGAATGGTGAATTGTATGTAACAGGTGGCGGTACCGTGTTTAAGGTGGTTGATGAAACAGCAGAGGTAAATGAGTTTTCATTAAATGGACTTAGCGTTTCTCCGAATCCGTCAACAGAGGAATTTACGATCACCAACCAACAGAAATTACAATTGACAAAAGCAACGTTGGTTGATATGTCGGGGAAAGAAGTGTTGACACACAATCTTGAAAACACACCTTCCAACACGATTTCTACCGTGAATCTTTTCAGCGGATTCTACATGCTTTCTGTTGAAGATGTGAATGGAAACAGTTACCAAACAAAGGTGTTAAAGCAATAAACTGTTTATCAGGGAATTTTAATTCATCGACTAGTCGATGAAAAAGTTCGTTTCCCACAGATGCACAAATTATACTCGGCTAACGCCCTCGCTATAAGATGGAATAGATAGGCGTAATCACATTATATAGCGCTGCCGTTAGGAGCGCAAAAATCTGCGCATCTGTGGGAGAAAATATTTGTACAAGTTTAAAAGAGAAGGTGGGTAAACAACAATTACCTGCTTTTTTTTCGTCCGCCTTTTTTCGGTCCACCGGTGGTTTTTCCTCTGCGGTTGTCCGGATTGTTTCCTGTGGTTTTCGCTCCAGGTTTTCCTGAACGAAATCCGCCCGGTTTGTTGCCGGCAGTGCTTTTGGGCCTGTTGGAATTGGCTGGACCACTTGGTTTATACGGTTTTTTCGGAGCTGTTTTGGGCGGAGCGGTTGATTCGGAAGTTTCCAAAAGCGAGTAAATCGTTTTTAATTCGGTTTCCGTTAAATCACGCCAATCGCCTACAGCCAAACCTTTCAGGGAAACATTCATGATGCGCACACGCTCCAGTTTCAGTACTTCGTACCCGAAATATTCGCACATACGGCGAATCTGGCGGTTCAATCCCTGGATCAGCGTGATACGAAAAATGGTCGGACTTTCCATCGTGACCTTACACTTACGGGTAACGACTCCCAGCATCGGAACACCGGTGGCCATACGCTGAATCACACTTTCGGTAAGCGGTTTGTCGACCGTCACCACGTATTCTTTTTCGTGATTGTTCCCGGCGCGTAGGATCTTGTTGACCAAATCACCGTTGTTGGTAAGGAAAATCAGGCCTTGGGAATCTTTGTCCAATCGCCCGATGGGGAAAATGCGTTTGTAATGATGTACAAATTGTACAATGTTGTCTCGAACGCCCTCATCGGTAGTGGAAGTGACGCCCGGAGGTTTATTCAAAGCAATGAAAATCACATCTTCGGCTTCCATCGGTTCGATCTCGTTTCCGTTGACCCGCACACGATCGCCGGGTTTTACCTGGTCGCCGATTACGGCTTTTCTGCCGTTGATAAACACTGCTCCCTGTTCAATAAACTTATCGGCTTCGCGTCTGGAACACAAACCGCTTTCACTGATGAATTTATTCAGTCGTACTGATTCCATGCGCTTTTACCTTGTTATTTTTGTGAGCCGAACGATTATTCGCTCCATTTTTTCATTACCACCGATGCAATGTGTCCTCCGAAACCGAAGGTATTGCTCATCGCATACGTAAGGTCTTTTTTCACACCTTTTCCAAGTGGGAAATCAAACAAATCCGCAAATTCGGGTTCGATGTTTTCCGTATTGATAGTTGGTGGAACGATTCCCGTTTCCAGTGCTTTAATGCAGGCAATGGCTTCGATTGCTCCGGCCGCGCCCAACAAGTGTCCTGTCATGGATTTGGTTCCTGAAATGCTCAATGATTTTCGTTCACCAAACACGCGTTTTGCCGCGATCAATTCACTCATATCGCCTTGTGATGTAGAAGTAGCGTGCATGTTGATGTAATCGATATCGTTAGCCGTAATTCCTGCTTCGCGCATGGCTTCTTCCATTCCCAATACAGCGCCGTCACCTTCAGGATGTGTTCCCGTAAGATGATAAGCATCTGCAGCGTGGCCACCACCAACGATTTCGCCGTAGATTTTCGCTCCGCGAGCCTGAGCATGCTCCAATTCCTCTAAAATCAAAGCTCCGGCACCTTCGCCCATTACAAAACCATCGCGGTCTGTATCAAACGGACGGGAAGCTTTTTCCGGTTCCTCGTTGCGTTTTGAAAGCGCCTGAGCCGAAGAAAATCCTCCGATTGCCGATTGCGTAATCGCTGCTTCAGAACCACCGGTAATCACCATATTGGCTTTTCCCCACTTGATATAGTTAAACGCTTCAATGATAGCAGTATTGGAAGTGGCACAAGCCGAGACCGGGCAAAAATTCACACCGCGCAAGCCGTACTTGATCGAGATGATTCCCGATGCGATATCGACCAAAATTCTTGGTATGAAAAACGGTGTAAAACGCGGAGTTCCGTCGCCTTCACAATATTCGATCATCTGGTCCTGGAACGTTTGGATTCCACCGTTTCCCGAACCCCAAATTACGCCAATGCGGTCTTTGTTGAGTTGTTCGAAATCGATATTACCGTCTTTTACGGCCTGATCTACTGCGACAAGGGCATATTGTGAAAACGGATCGTATTTGCGGATTTCCTTTACATCGAAATGCGCTTTCGGATCAAAACCCTTCAGCTCGCAGGCGAAAGTTGTTTTGAATTTGGAAGTATCAAATTTGGTGATGGCAGCGGCACCGCTTTTGCCGGCAACCATATTGCTCCAGAAGGTTTCAACATCGTTTCCGATTGGAGAAAGCGCTCCGATTCCTGTAACTACAACGCGACGAGTCATGAGTACTGTTTTATGGACTTCAAATTTACGAAGTCTTTTTCGTTATAACTGGGTTATTGCTGGTTGATTTGAGCGGATGATTCTTTGTGAATCAAAGAAAACCGAGCTCCAGTTTTGCTTCTTCACTCATCATATCCTTATCCCAGGGCGGATCAAAAACGATGTGAATTTCGGCGCTGGTCACACCTTCAACCGATTCCACTTTTTCGCGCACATCTTTTGGCAGCGATTCGGCAACCGGACAATTGGGTGATGTCAGCGTCATATCAATATCCACATGGCCTTCCTTGTTGATCTGAACTTCGTAAATGAGTCCCAATTCGTAGATATCAACCGGAATTTCAGGGTCGTAAATGGTTTTGAGTATGGCAACTATTTTATCTTCTATTGCTTCCATAATGCTTACGCTAAGGCGGTTAACGCCAGTATTTTAATTTTTTTCACCATGCTTAACAATCCATTCGCGCGGGTAGGCGAGAGGTGTTCTGCCAAACCGATGTCTTCGATGAAATGCAGATTGGCTGTTGCTACATTCTCAGGACTTTCGCCGTCAAGTACGCGAACCAGCAACCCAATGATTCCTTTTGTAATGATGGCATCCGAATCGGCCGTAAGGTGCATTTTATCGCCTTCTATCGCGGCGTCGAGCCACACTTTTGACTGACAACCTTCAATCAGGCGATCATCCGTTTTTTTGGCAGGATCAATCAGCGGCAGATCTTTGCCCAGATCGATGATGTATTCGTACTTCTCCATCCAATCATCGAATAAGGAGAATTCCGATACTATTTCCTGCTGTTTTTCTTCTAAAGTCATTTCACTATTTTCATTAACGCAACATGCTGATACTTTTTTCCACAGCAGCTATGAACGTGTCTATTTCTTCGCGGGTATTGTAAAAAGCAAACGAAGCGCGGATTGTTCCCGGGATCTTGAAAATATCCATTAAGGGTTGTGTACAATGATGTCCGGTTCGTACTGCGATTCCTTGTTTATCAAGTAAAGTTCCGATATCGAACGGATGAAGTCCATCAACGTGAAAAGACACCACACTTGTTTTATCTTTTGCCGTACCGATAATTTTTACGCCTTCAAACGTCGAGATCAGGTCCTGGGCATAATCTGCCAGGCTGCGTTCGTATTGCTCTACGTCTTCAATATTGAATTGGTTGAGGTATTGCAATGCTGTTCCAAGGCAGATTCCACCGGCAATGTGTGGCGTTCCTGCTTCAAACTTAAATGGTAATTCGTTGTAAGTAGAACGCTCAAACGTCACTTTTGCAATCATATCACCACCACCCTGGTAAGGCGGCATTTTATCAAGCAAATCTTCTTTTCCGTACAAAACACCGATTCCGGTAGGTCCGAATACCTTGTGCCCGGAAAAAACAAAGAAATCACAGTCGAGGTCCTGCACATCTACTTTCGTGTGCTGAATACTCTGCGCGCCATCTACCAATACTTTCGCTCCGGTTGCGTGGGCTTTATCAATGATTATTTTCAACGGATTGATCGTGCCGAGCGTATTCGAAATATGCGTTACGGCCACCAATTTTGTTTTATCGGAAAGCAATTCTTCGTACACATCGAGTTTTAATTCTCCGCGGCTATTTATCGGAATCACCTTTAAAATCAAGCCTTTTCGTTCGCATAGCAATTGCCACGGAACGATATTGGAATGGTGCTCCATGGCAGAAATGAGAATTTCATCTCCCGCAGAAAGCAACGATCCGTAAGAATAAGCCACCAGGTTTATACCGTCGGTTGTTCCTTTGGTGAAAATAATTTCTTCCTGTTTTTCAGCGTTGATAAACGATTTGATGTATTCCCTCGACATTTCATATTCAGAAGTCGCCTGCTGACTCATAAAGTGCACACCACGGTGAATATTCGCGTTGTTCTTACTGTAATATTGATTGATCGCATCCAGCACCAGCTGTGGTTTTTGCGAGGTAGCACCATTATCAAAATAAATGAGGTTCTTACCGTATATCTGTTGGCGTAACGCCGGAAAATCCTGTCTGATTTCTCGTACGCTGAATTTTCGTTTTTCTACTAGACCCATGGCACAAAGATACGCATTTGCTTATTTTTATTCTTTCTAAATAGAATTAAATTACAACCTTTATCTTTGTTATGTATCAATCATTAAAAATCTGATAATGCGATTACTGTTTTCTTTACTGCTACTGGTTGCTCTGGGGCTCTCTTCTTGTAAAAAATACAAGTTGAAACAACCTGCTTACCTAAACTTTAAGTGGGAATTCTTCGAACAGCAATCAGGTACGTTTCATCCTGTTGTTACCGGCGGGTACTTTTACCTCAACCAGTTTCGGGTAACTGGAACGCGTGTTGAAGGTCCACCGGTTGATATCGTTCAGGCACTTCCGGCTGGAAAAACATCATTCAGCGCAGGCGGAAGCCTCGGTTTATCGATGGACATTCCTATTGGTGAATACAATCAGTTCAGCGTTGAATTGGGCGTTGTAAATGATATGCAGCCATGTATTGTATTGAATGGGGAATACAACAACGGCGCTAGTATCATTCCTTTTAGAATTGAGTGGGGAACGGATGAGATACTTACGTTTCTTCCTTCAGCAGCATTTGAGCTTAAAAAGAAGAAAAATTATGATGTGACGATTGGTGTTGATGTCGAGAAACTGTTTCAAAGCATTACCATCAATGACTGGGCGGACGCGAATATTACTCCGGAGCCTACAAGTACGATTGTAATTAGCGAAAACTTCAACCATAAATTGTTTACTGAAATAAAGAAACAGATTGCCGGTGCTTTGATCTTAAAAGTAAGTGAGTAAATGGAAGCCGACATCAAACATATCATTGATGGTTGTGTGAATTGGGAAAGACGGTCGCAGGAACAGCTGTATCGCCGCTTTTCAAAGGATCTTTTCAAAGTGTGTAAGCTTTACGGGGCCGACACACAAGACGCCGAAGATATGTTACATGATGCGTTTATGCACATTTACAAAAATATCGGATCTTATCATTTTTCGGGCGTATTTGAAGGATGGTTGCGAAGAGTGACCGTAAATTGCTGCTTGCAGGCGCTCCGAAAACGTAAAACTTTCCAGCAGCTTGCTGAAATTGCTGTAATTGATGAGGTGGAAGATGATAACGACAAACCGATTCCGTTTGTAGCTATTTTGGAGGAGATCAATCGCTTGCCTGCCAAAGCAGGATTGGTGTTGAAATTATATGCACTTGAAGGCTGGTCACACGCCGAGATCGCCGAAGAACTTGAAATTACTGTTGGAACTTCAAAATCCCAGCTCAATTACGCACGTTCCGTATTGAAACAAAAACTGATGGCTTCATGAGCAACGATCCGAAACATAGATCAGATGATCAATGGCTCAACAGCTCCTTTGATAAATGGGATGTTGGTGAACCGTCTGGTGCGCTGTGGGAACAGATCGAAGAATCGATTGCTGTTGACGCGGTTTGGGAACGTGTGAATGGAAGCTTGCAACAGGAAGAGCATGCACCTGATCGTTGGATTGCCGCTGCGCATGAAAACTGGAATCCGGGTGAAGCGCATGACGGTTGGTCTAAATTAAACGACGCTATTTCACTTGAGCAGGTTTGGACAGGATTGGATCAATCATTGAATCAACCGGTTGCGACCCGCATGCCGATCTGGAAACTGATGGCAGCTTCTGTTACGGCCATTTTCCTTTCAGGACATTTTAGCGATGCTCCTGCAATTCGACATGAAGTTCAGTATTCACCGGAACTGGCATTCGTTCAACCGCAAACAACAACTTCAGACGGAACAGTTAATACCAATTATGAGTTTATTGTTGCTGATAATCAATCAATTGTAAGTTATTCCAATACTGCTGAAGTACCTGTGAACCAAGAGCGTTTCCAACAGGACAATCCTGAAAACGGAACGCAGCTTGTTCAGCAGCAAATTCAAACGCCACCGAATCCGAAAGTAGTTCCTTCGCCAACTATTCCCCAGGAAAAAGTTAAAACAGATGATATTCTGGCCGATTTGGGTAATCCTAACTTAACTGTGCTTCCGTCTGACTGGCAATTGGATCCGGAGCAGTTAGGTCCGCGTAAATTCGATATCAAACCGCCATTCCATCATTGGACAGTCCAGGTTGGAACACAGCTTTCCATTTTGCAGGAACGCAATCAGGCCATGTATACTTCCACTTTCCCGAAACTTGGGTTGGCTGCTGATTTAAGTTATCGTCATCGATTGGGATCTTTTCAGTTTATTCATGCAATCGGATTGAGCCAGTATTCCCAGGAAGCCGGGAAATACCTCAATGGCCGGTATGCTACAACAAATCAACGCATCAACGCACTTCAGTTTTCCAGTTCGATCGGCTACAATTACAAGCGATTTACCGTTTACGGTGGCTTACTTGTTTCGAAGGCGCTTAATGGATTGGAGCATAATAATAACGCAATTACACAGGTTTATAATTTTGATGAGGTCCAGGTTGGGTTTACGAGCGGAATCGATTTTAGAATTGCATCGTTCCCCAACAGCGGAAAACACATTTCGATTGGTTCGCAATACCAGTGGTTACCTTCCTATAGCGGTTCAAAAGCGTCATTTGAAAATATACAGGGAATTCGTTTCCAAACAAAATTTTCATTTTGATTCCAACCTTTTAAACCTTTGTGCATCAATCTAAAAAAGAACGGAATTAACAACTAGAAAATAATAAGTTAGGGTTCAAATGTTAGGTACACTGTCACTCTCCAAAGGGTAAGATTTTTAGGAGTAAAAATTACTACAACAACTTTGACAGTGGGTTATTCAAAATTAGTGATAAGGTAGAACTGGCACTAAGGGTTAAAGAAGAGGGGGTGACTCCTCTTTTTTTATGAGCTGATTTTATCCTTTTTTGAGAAAAATCAAAAACTCCCGGTTTCCATCTCCGCCAAAAATGGGCGATTCTATAATTTCTTGGGTGATCAGATGCGAATCGGCGGCAAAACGTTTTACATTTTCCAACACTTGCGGATAACTCAAACTGCTTCTAACGATTCCATGTTTATTCAATAGTTTGCGCTCCAATTCAAACTGTGGTTTGATCAATGCTACCACGTTTGCTCCTTCTTTGAGAAAGGCCTGAATGAAAGGGAGCACTTTTTCTAATGAAATAAACGAAACATCGATAACAGCACCGTCTTGTAAATTCGGAAAGTGGTGGGCGGTCAGTTCCCGCACGTGAGTTTTTTCAAAATTGGTAATCTTTGGGTTACCTGTCAAACGTTCGTGTAATTGTCCGTGACCGACATCAATACAAGTGACATGTGCCGCTCCGCGTGAAAGCAATACTTCTGTAAATCCACCGGTGGAAGCGCCAATATCCATGAAAGACAAGCCATCAACAGCGATATTCCAATGGTCAAGCGCTTTGATTAATTTTAATGCTCCGCGGGAAACCCATGGAAGTTCTTCATTGATCAAACTGATTTCCGCGTCAACCGCTACTTTTTTTCCAGGTTTGTCGATCGCAACGCCATTTACAAGTACATCACCGTTTTTAATGAGTTCTTCACCGCGTGTGCGAGATGTTACCAATCCACGTTCCATCAAAACTTTATCCAATCGCTCTTCCATGCTACAAAAGTAGTCTAATATGGAGATTTGACAGGATCAGTTTTTGAGAAAGCTTTGCAGATCTTCCAGATTCTCGTTGATGAGCCGGATAGTGTAGTGATGAACAGCGTATTCCATTTCGATGAGGTTGGCTTGTTTCAACATTTGAAGGTGTTTGTGTATTGTTGAAGGGTGAAGCTTTAATGAAATTGCGAAATCAACCGATCTCATGGTGGATGATTGTTTCAATTCATTAACAATGGATACTCTGGCAGGATGTGCTAATGCGCGAGCAGTAAGTGATAGATCTTTTAGATCTTGAGGAAAATGATTGGCTTTTGAGGCTCCCATACTATCTTTTCTTATTTAAGTTAGTGGAAAAGATCATTTGGACCAATTTTTTGAGCAAATTTTTCGGAGAAATGTTGCAAAGTGGATAATTTCCAAATTTACCATATGGCAAATTTGGAAATTTGTAACTTTTCTTGCTGAAAAGCGGTTAAAATATTTTTTTACGTTGATTTACAATGATTTATCGATTAAAAATCCCACTCAAACCGCTCCTTTAACAATTTGTCAACTCGCAGCTTCACTGCTTCATTTGTCAATTTCCCGAAAACATCACCTACAAACGCACCTACCATTAACTGGCGGGCGGCCTTTTCACCAATACCACGTGCTCTGAGATAAAAAACAGCTTCTTCATCAAGTTGACCGGTAGTTGAACCGTGTGAACATTTCACATCATCGGCATAAATTTCCAGTTCCGGTTTTGAGTTAACAGTTGCATCATCGCTGAGCAAAACATTTCCGTTCGACTGAAACGCATTGATTTTCTGAGCATCTTTTCGTACGAAAACCTTCCCGTTGAATACTGCGGTTGCTTTTTCATCAATAACACCTTTATACAATTCGTTGGAAACACAATGAGCGACTTTATGATCTACTACCGTGTGATTATCAACGTGTTGATTTCCTTTTAGAATATAAGCGCCATTCAGATGTGTTTCACAATTATTGCCTTTCACGGCAATGTTTAAATTGTTGCGTACCAATCCGCCATTGAGTGTAATGGTATTGATCGTGAAATTGGAATCTGCCGCTTGCGTTACTTCTTCAGTAGCAATAGTGAAGCACGATTCGTCTTCGTATTGCAATTTATCGATCGTTAAAAAGGCGTTTTTGGCAACGGAAACTTCAGTCACAACATTCGTAAAACAAGCGTTGGCATTCTCGGCGACATAATGCTGAATAATGTGCACTTTGGAAAATGCTTCGGCGATAATAACGTTTCTTACATGTGCAATCGAAGAATTTCCGGTAATGATGTGGGTGATTTCAATAACCGGTTCAATATGCATGTTTGCTGAAATGTGTAAATAAATACCGTCAGTAGCGTAAGCAGTATTAAATGCATTAAATAATTCTCCGTCCAAAGGCAGGTTAGTTCCCAAAACGTTAAGTTCCGTCGGTTCCATTTGCGAAAGCGCCAATAGTTTGATTCCGTCGGGGAATTGGGTTGAAGAAAGATTTGCGGCAAAATGACCGTTTACAAAGACGATCGAAACAGAATTCGGATCGATCTGATGACGGTTTGAATTTAGTTGTGTTTGCTGTGCAACAAAATTGCCATTCCGAATTTTTGCCAGACGGGTATATTTCCAGGCTTCCGTTCTCGTAGTAGGAAAAGTAGTGTTTTCCAGAATCGAAAGAGCTTTTTTTTGCAACTCTTTCGACAAGAGGTGCTTTCCTTCAAGTTTCCAATTCACACTGGCAGCCATTTCCGGGATAATCGTTTCTAAATTCATCGTGGATGTTGCTTAGTGTTGAAATTCGGCTTTGATCCAGTCATATCCTTTTTCCTCAAGCTCCAAAGCCAATTCTTTCGGACCTGATTTCACGATTTTTCCATCGTATAAAACGTGTACAAAATCGGGAATGATATAATCCAGCAATCGTTGATAGTGAGTAATTACGATTGTAGCGTTTTTGTCTGATTTAAGAGTGTTTACACCGTTGGCAACGATCCGTAAAGCATCAATATCCAAGCCTGAATCGGTTTCATCCAGAATAGCCAGTTTCGGATCTAGCATCGCCATTTGGAAAATTTCGTTTCGTTTTTTCTCACCTCCTGAAAAACCTTCGTTCACAGAGCGACTTGCTAATTTAGCGTCCAATTCTACGATAGCCGATTTTTCACGGACCAACGCCATGAAATCTTTTGCAGAAATTTGTTCCTGACCGTTGTATTCTCTGATTTCATTCAAAGCGGTACGTAGAAAGTTCACGTTCGATACACCCGGAATTTCTACCGGATATTGAAATGCCAGAAACAATCCTTCGCGGGCACGGTCTTCAGTAGCCATGTCCAACAAATCTTTTCCTTCAAAATCAACTGATCCTTCGGTGATTTCGTATTCTTCGCGACCGGCTAATACAGATGCCAACGTACTTTTTCCGGCACCATTCGGCCCCATGATAGCGTGTACTTCACCTGCTTTTACCTCAAGGGTCAATCCTTTTAATATCTCTTTCCCGTCAATCGACGCGTGTAAATTTTTGATTTTTAACATCCTCGTTTTTTATAATTGAAGATTACAGATTGGCAGATTTTAGATTTTTGCCAATGTGTAATCTTACTTTTTATCCTTGTATGTGCTTAAATAATTTATAAAACCTTTAAGCTGTTTACTTGTCGAAACACATTGATTATTGATTTCTGAAAAAACAAACTCCTCGATGTAATTCAACTCTCTTGCAATCTTTAATTGTGTTCTCAATTCACCGCATGAACCTTTCGCAATGACCAAAAAATACATGAACTGTCGCTTACTATCTCGTTCATAACCTTCTGATATGTTTGAAGGTACAGAAACAGCTGAGCGTCTTATTTGATCTTTCAGCCCGAAATCTTTTGAGAACAATTCCGAATTGGTGATTTTATAGATGTCGGCGCATAATTTCATGCTTGTTTGCCAAACCTCTAAATCCTCAAATCGTTCAATCTTTGCCAAGCTATTCTATTTTAATCCTTCAATTTGTTAATCTGCCAATCTGTAATTTGTTAATCTGCAATCTGTTAATCTGTAATCTGTTAATCTGTAATCACTCATTCTAACCAACAGATCCTTCTAAACTAATAGCGAGTAATTTTTGAGCTTCAACCGCAAATTCCATCGGCAACTGATTCAATACTTCTTTACAGTAACCGTTTACAATCAGGCTAATTGCTTTTTCTTCGCTGATTCCACGCTGCAGGCAATAAAAAATCTGATCCTCACCAATTTTTGAAGTCGTAGCTTCGTGCTCGATTTTAGCACTCGGATTTTTGCATTCAATGTACGGGAACGTATGGGCACCGCACTCATCAGTCATCAACAATGAATCGCACTGAGAGAAATTACGGGCGTTGTGTGCGTTTTTGTGAATCTGCACCAATCCGCGGTACGAATTCTGCGATTTACCGGCCGAAATACCTTTCGAGATAATCGTACTCTTGGTGTTTTTTCCCAGGTGAATCATCTTCGTACCTGTATCAGCCTGCTGATAATTATTCGTGACGGCAACCGAGTAAAACTCACCGATTGAATTATCACCTTTCAGGATGCATGACGGATATTTCCAGGTAACCGCAGATCCCGTTTCAACTTGTGTCCAGGAAATCTTTGCATTCGTTTCACAAACACCGCGTTTGGTCACAAAGTTGAATATACCGCCTTTTCCTTCCTTATCGCCCGGATACCAGTTTTGTACGGTTGAGTATTTGATTTCGGCATCTTTTAATGCTACCAATTCAACGACTGCTGCATGTAATTGATTTTCATCCCGTTGTGGAGCTGTACAGCCTTCAAGATAAGAAACATAAGAACCTTCATCAGCCACTACCAGTGTTCGTTCAAACTGGCCGGTATTGGCTTCGTTGATCCGGAAATATGTGGAAAGTTCCATCGGGCAACGAACACCTTTTGGAATATAACAAAACGAACCGTCGGTGAAAACGGCGCTGTTCAATGCTGCATAAAAGTTGTCAGTTACCGGAACCACAGAACCCATGTATTGTTTTACCAATTCAGGATGGTCCTTAACGGCTTCTGAAAACGAACAGAAAATAATGCCTAATTCGCCTAGTTTTGCTTTGAAAGAAGTGGCAACCGATACGGAGTCCATTACGAAATCGACCGCTACACCTGTTAAACGCTGCTGTTCTTCCATAGAAATACCAAGTTTAGCCATGGTGGCTTTTAACTCAGGATCAACATCGTCCCAGCTTTCGTATTTCTTTGTTTGTTTTGGAGCTGCGTAATAAGAAATGGCCTGAAAATCGGGTTTTTCATAATGAACATGTGCCCAAGTCGGCTCTTTCATCTCGCTCCAAATGCGAAAGGCTTTCAACCGGTATTCCAATAACCACTCGGGTTCTTCCTTTTTGGCGGAAATAAAACGAATGATGGTTTCATTCAATCCATTGGGTGCCCTGTCCGACTCAATGTTTGTTGTAAAACCGAATTTGTATTCCGAGTTTTCTAAATCTTTCGCTAAATCATTCTCTGTGTAACCCATGGGTTGTAATCTTGTTGTATTGAATGATACCTAAACTATACTGAAAATGATTCACCGCATCCGCAGGTTCTTCCTGCGTTCGGATTTGAAAAAATAAATCCTTTTCCATTCAAACCACCTGAAAAATCAAGTGTAGTGCCAATCAAATAGAGGAAACTTTTTTTGTCAACAACCACTTTAATGCCGTTGTCCATAAAAACCTTGTCGTCCGAACGTTCTTCGTTGTCGAAAGTAAGCTGGTACATAAGTCCTGAACAACCTCCGCCCTGAACGCCAACCCGGATGAAATATCCTGGTTTACCTTCATCCTCCATCAGGCGAATGGCTTGTTTCTTAGCTTGTTCTGTTACTGTTATCATAATCGTCTGTGCAGTCGTCTATTTAGATTAAATTTAAATAGCCAACAATTTACGCCACAAAAATACCACTTTTATGGTATAGGTACAAGCGAAAAAGAAATTATCAGGAATCGGTTTCGTTGAAGAACAAGTAATCTTTTACACAAAAGAAGCCCTTTTTGTATTAAATGAAGCATTGATAGGCGGATGTGTTAAAATACCGTACATAAGTTGTTAAATTACTAAATCGTTGTTGTGAAAATTGGACTTCCCATGCCTATCTTTGTGACGGATTGGATTTTAGCACCAAAACGCCATGCAACGTTTTGTGCCAAACGCCGTCTGAAGAACACTAATTAAGAATAGAATCTACTATGAGAAAGTTACTACTACTCCTGGCATTTATGCCGGGCATTGGTTGTTGTGTGTATGCGCAGGAAACCGAACTACCCACTATTGTTCCACTGGAAACAACAGATTCCTTGTCAGCCGTTTTTAAAGAAATTGATCAATTATCAATCTTTGAATTGCAAAAAAAAAGGGAATCATACATCTACAAATGTCGAAAAGAACCAAGCGAACACAATAGCGTGGTATTGGCCTACATCGAAAAACGAATCAAAGAAACGAAATGAAAACACTCCTACTACTAATGGGAATACTGGTGTCTTTCATCGGATTCTCTCAACCTCCGTGCGGTGCTAATCCCGCGGCAGGAAACACCTGTGCAACTGCAACTCCGATCTGTGAATTGAACGGCTATTGCGGGAATACTTCTGCGTCATATTCTGCTGATTCATGGAGTCAATCTTGTGGATTTTTAGGCTTAGGAGATTGTGGACTCACAGGTGAATTTTGTGGGTCCATCGAAAATAACTCATTCCTGACTTTTGTCGCTTCGTCATCAAGTATTTCATTTGATGTGTGGGTTTTCAATTCCCAGTACGGTGACGGAATCCAGATCATGATCTTCGATGCGGTCAATTGCTCCGGAACTGTGAATTCCTATTATTGCAGTCAACTCGCACCTTCTGCCGGCTCGCAAAACGTTAGCGCCAATGGATTGACCCCCGGAAATACTTACTACATCATGATTGATGGTTATGCCGGTGATGTCTGCGATTATGTATTTGCCGCAAATTCAGGAGTTCAGATTCCTGTTGATGTAACCCCGGCAAACAGTAATATCTGTCCTGGAGGAACGGTTAATCTTACCGCATCGGGAGGAAACGGGACATTTAACTGGAATGCTTCACCTGATTTGAATACAACTTCAGGAGCAAATGTGGTGGTAACACCCCCAACTACTCCCGGAACATATACCTACACTGTAAATTCGGCTACAGGAAACCCGCTTTGTCCGGCATCTACGTTGGCAACGGCAACCATTGTGGTTGACAACTGCGGCTGCACTGTTACGGCAGGAAACAGTGGAAACATTTGTACCGGTGCAGGAACCATAAATTTAACGGCATCCAATGTTGCAGGTGCAACGTATTCCTGGACAGGTCCAAACGGATTTACGTCAACAGACCAAAATCCGCTCAATGTTACTCCACCAACAACTCCGGGAACTTATACCTATACAGTTACGGCTGACGATGGCGGAACGCCTTGTACAGCAACCACAACCATCACGGTTTATGCATTACCTGTAGTAAGTGCCGGAAGTTATTCTCCGATTTGTAATAATTTGGTAAGCTTACCTTTGGTCGGATCACCGCTTGGTGGTGTATTTAGTGGTGTTGGAGTTTTAGCGGGAGTTTTTTCTCCGTTGGCAGGCCCGCAAACAGTTACATACGATTATACAGATGCCAACGGTTGTACGAACTCGGCAACGGCGTTTATTGATGTGAATCCTTCTCCTACGGTAGATGCCGGAACTTATACTCCGGTTTGTTTGGATGCTGCTGATATTCCCCTGGTTGGTTCTCCGGCTGGCGGAACATTCAGTGGAACAGGTGTTTCGGGTAACAATTTCGATCCGTCGGCAGGTACACAAACAATCACCTACAATTATACAAGCGGTTTGGGATGTTCGGGTTCGGCAACAGCAGTGATTACGGTAAATCCATTGCCGACTGTTTCAGCCGGTAGTTACGGGCCGTATTGTTCTAACGGACCAAGCGTCGGATTAGCAGGAACACCTGTTGGCGGTGTTTTCTCCGGATCGGGAATTTCTGGTAATAATTTCAATCCTTCTGCCGGAACACAAACTATTACCTATACTTATACAAATGCCAATGGCTGTGTCAACTCGGCTACAACGAACATTACGGTAAATACTGCTCCGACAGTAAATGCTGGTACTGATCAATCGGTTTGCACAGGAAGTCCGGTTACGCTTTCGGGTTCCGGAGCGGTGAATTATACATGGAATAACGCGGTGAATAATAATGTTGCGTTTGTTCCTGGTTCCACCCAAACCTATACTGTAACAGGAACCGATGGTAATGGTTGCCAGAACACGGACCAGATAACAGTAACCGTCAATCCATTGCCCGCAATTACAGCCGGAGCAGATCAGCAGATTTGTCTCGGAACTGCCATTACGCTGAGCGGAAACGGAGGTGTAAGTTACAGCTGGACAAGCAGTGTTACAAATGGAAATCCGTTTACGCCAGGTCTCGGGTCTGTTACATACACGGTTACAGGAACCGATGCAAATGGTTGTCAGAATACGGATCAGATTACTATTACAGTTGTTCCTGTTCCGATAGCGTTTATTTCGTCAACCGATCCATTGGTTGGTAATCCTGTTGTGACCGTTGAATTTGATAATTCAAGTTTGTTTGCAACCGGTTATGCCTGGGATTTCGATGATGGTAATTTTGATAATACGACAGATGTAAATGAATCGGTAGAAAATTCGTTCGGTTCAGCCGGAATTTATGATGTTGTACTTACAGCCTCCAATGGAATATGCAGTACGACGGATACAATCCAGGTTATCGTAAATCCGTTCAATCCGCCATATATCAAAGTGCCAAACGTATTTACACCAAACAATGACGGTGATAATGATTACTTCCTGTTTGAAATGGAAAATATTGTTTCTATTGAATCAATTTTGATCAACCGATGGGGAAATCAGATCATGGAAATGAATGAACTCGACGATAAATGGGACGGGACCTTAAACGGGAATCAGGCCAATGAAGGAACGTACTTTTATCAATATACCGCTACCGGAATTGATGGTAGTGTAATTAGCGGACAGGGCTTTTTTGAGTTACTGCGGTAGTTAGATAGATTCTAATCAGCTAAAGAGCGCTTTTTGAAAGGAAGGCGCTCTTTTAATTTGTCAGTTCCACAAGAGGCTGAAACAGAAAAGAATGGCTAAAATGTTAAAAAAAGCAACTTAATCCGCAGAGTTCATTAATATTGTAAGCAACTTTTCAACGAGTTCTCTCGTTAGAGATGAATACAATTTACCAATTTACTACTACAGCATGAAAAAACCATGTTATCTTTTAGTGTGCTTATGTTCTGCAACTATATCTTTCGGGCAGACAACTGAGACCAAACAAATCAATACACAATCAAACGGCGTTGTTGTGCACGAAAGTGCAGGAAATGAGGGTTTTTATAATGCTCAACCGCAAGCTGTTGTTGTAAGAACAATTCAGGATTGGACACTTCCGGAGTGTATCGATGCTCTAACCGTGATTCAGGAAAAATTGATTATGCTGGAAGGTTCGGCAGAATACGAAACTGTCCGTGTTACAATTCTAGAGCAGCAAGCATTGATCGAAGCGCGCAAACAATCACTTTTATCCAACCAATAATCAGATGAAACAACTTCTTTTTTTAAGTGCTGCTTTATTGTTGGCTCTTGGGGTGAATGCACAATTAGCACCAAACGGTAACTCCGGTTCCTCCACTACGGCTTATACCAATGGTGCGCCGAACGATCCCATTTATATCTGGTGTAGCGATATATTGTCGACCACACAAGGTAGTTTAACCGTAACTCCTCCAAGCGGAGTAGGGCCCTTTACATTTGACTGGTACTACCACAATCAAAGTAATGCATCCTGGACATCGTATACAACACAGGTTGGAGCTACTTCAACCATTAGTGGTTTGGTAAGCGATGGATATCGTGTAGAAATCCGCGACGCTGGAAACGCAATCGTGGCTTGCTATGTTGCCTGGGTATGGAATTTGAATACAGAAGTGACGGCTTCCAATTCTCGTACAGGATGTGACCAGGCCAATCTTTCATCCACGGTTAATACTACAGGAAGTTTTTCCTATTATAATCCACCGCCAGCCGAGTCATTAATTACCCCAAGTACACAAATTCAGGTGTGCTTTTCAGCTACTCATACATGGGTTTCGGATTTGGCATTTTACCTGGTTGGCCCACCTTCATGCGGAAGTCCTACGATCTTATTGTCGCCTAATCCGGGGGCAATTGGACAGGGCTCGGTATGTAATTCAGGTGACAATGTAAATAACTTGTGCTTCACGACATCTCCCGCGGGCAACCTCGACGTGTGCTCGCCGGCGCCTGCTACATTGTCAGGCACCTACAGTACATACGGACCTTCAAGCACTGCTATTAACTGGTCGCCTTTATATGGTTGTAATGCTGCAGCTGGTGGTTGGAGCGTACAAATCTATGATTGTATCAGTGCTGACGTTGGAGCACTTACAAATTCAGGTATTACGTTTTCGAATTTAACGTCAGTGTGTGGTTCTCCAACAAGTATCAGCTATAATTCAGGATCCATTAACTCTGCAATTAACGATAACTCCTGCTCAGCAGGAACGGCTTCTATTTTCCAGGTGCCACCTGACAATACATTGACAACACCAATTACACTTACTGCAACTACTACATTGCAATGGACAGCAAATCCGGCAACTGCAATCAGTAATGCAACTTCGTTGAACGGTACTGTATTTGGTGTGCCTCCTGGTTCTACAGACTTCATCCAAACAGCAACCACCATTTTTGGAACTGCTAACTGTACTGCAGATGATACAACAACATTCTCGTATGCTTTGCCGGTTGTGGACGCAGGACTCGATCAAACTGCTTGTAGTGGTGCGAGTGTAACGCTTTCCGGTTCGGGAGCAACTTCTTACACATGGGATAATGGAGTTACCAACGGCGTTTCCTTTAACCCTGTTTCCACACAAACCTACACTGTTACCGGTACGGATGCAGCAGGTTGCCAGGGGACGGATCAGGTAGATGTGAACGTAGGTACCAATCCTGTTGTTGATGCCGGTGCAAATCAGGCAATTTGCCAGGGACAATCGATCACACTTTCCGGTTCGGGAGCAAACAGTTATGCGTGGGATAACTCCGTTACAGACGGTGTTTCTTTCTTCCCTGCCGGAACACAAACTTATACGGTGACTGGAAGCGATGCTGCTGGCTGCCAGGGAACAGACCAGGTAACTGTAACCGTAAATGGTTTACCAAATGTTGATGCCGGCCAGGATCAAACAACATGTGGCGGATCAGTAATTTTATCCGGCTCAGGTGCTACCAATTATGTTTGGGATAATGGTGTAACCGATGGTGTTTCGTTCACACCTGCTTCAACACAAACCTATACTGTTACCGGAACTGATGGTAACGGTTGCCAGAATACAGATCAGGTCACCATTACTGTGGGTGCGCTTTTAAGTGTAGATGCAGGACAAAACCAAAGCGTATGTCAGGGGCAATCCGTAACACTTACCGCTACAGGAGCTTCTGGTTATGTATGGGATAATAGTGTTACACAAGGCGTTTCATTTACACCGGCTTCAACGCAGACCTACACAGTAACGGTTTCAGATGCTGTAGGATGTTCTGCTACCGATCAGGTGACAGTAACAGTAAACAGTATTCCAAACGTAAATGCCGGCGCTAATCAGGCGATTTGTCCCGGTGGATCAGTAATTTTATCCGGTTCGGGAGCGACAAATTATAGTTGGGATAATGGTGTTACAAACGGCGTTTCCTTTAATCCTGCCGGTACACAAACCTATACGGTAACCGGAACAGATGCCAATGGCTGTACAAATACAGATCAGGTGCTGGTAACAGTGAATGCGTTGCCGAATGTGAGTGCAGGTCAGGATCAGTCAGTGTGTGCCGGAACAACCGTAACTCTTACCGGAAGCGGGGCAGTTTCGTATGTGTGGAATTTATCAGTTGTAAATGGCATTCCTTTTACGCCAGGCGCAACACAAATCTATACAGTTGTCGGAACTGATGCCAACGGATGTCAGAACGCCGATCAGGTAACAGTTACCGTTAATCCACCGCCAACAATTGGTGCTGGTGCAGATCAGACAATTTGTGTGGGTACACCGGTTACGCTTTCCGGTACCGGAGGTGTAAGTTATATATGGAGTAATGGTGTTAACAACGGAGTGGCTTTTAACCCGGGATTAGGAACACAGACCTATACCGTTACAGGAACCGATGCCAACGGCTGTACAAATACCGATCAGGTAACAGTTACAGTATTAACAGTACCGGTTGCGGATATCAACTCCACAGATCCGCTTTCAGGATATCCTGGTTTAGTGGTGACGTTTACCAACGGAAGTACAAATGCTACCGGATTTGTTTGGGATTACGACAACGGTGATACGGATATAACAGATGATGTCAATCAAAATGGCGGATCTACCTTTAATTCACCGGGAACTTATACAGTAACATTAACCGCTTCCAATGGCGTTTGTGATGATGTTGATCAATTGATCGTGATCGTGATTCCGTTTGAACCGTTGATAATTCACGTACCAAACGTGTTTACACCGGATGCCGACGGATTGAATGACACGTTCCAGATTGATACCGAAAATGCAGAAAGTATGTCGGTGATCATCATTAATCGCTGGGGTGAATTCATCGAAGAATTAGATGAGATCACAGATGTTTGGGACGGAACTTCCAAAGGAAAAGAAATGAACGAAGGTGTTTATTTCTTCAAATACAGCATTGGCGCAAAAGACGGCACAACCACAACCGGACAAGGTTTTGTTGAGTTGATCAGAGGCAAATAGAGTTTTCATATAAGCGCAGAAAAGGTTGTTCATCAAATTGGTGAACAGCCTTTTTTGTTTCCGAAACTATTTTCTGTGAAACCGTGATTACGAACTTTCCTTTAACTTTGCCGAATGCGCATAATTCGTGATCTTACTCCAGACGTTCAATTCAATCGGCCCATTGTGACATTGGGAACCTATGATGGTGTTCATCTCGGACACCAAGCCATTATCCGTGAAATGGTTGCAGAAGCTCAAGCCAAAGGAAAAGAATCTGTTTTGCTCACATTTGATCCGCATCCGAGAATGGTGTTGTATCCCGAAAGCCATTCTGTAAGATTGATTGATACAATCGAAGAAAAACTCGAAAAACTCGAAAAACTGGGACTCGACACGGTCATTCTGTTTCCGTTTACCCTAAAATTTTCAAGACTTACAGCTGTCGAATTTGTCCGCGACATATTGGTGAATCAAATCGGTGTGTCACAAATGCTCGTTGGATATGATCACCATTTCGGAAAAAACAGGGAAGGAAATTTTCAGCAACTGGAAGAATTAGGCATGCTTTACGGTTTTGAAGTTCGGGAAATAAAAGCTGTCGAAACAGACGGTATTGCCGTAAGTTCTACCAAAATCCGGAAAGCACTTGCTGAGGGAGATATGAAAAAAGTGGAGCGGTTTTTGGGAGTTCCTTACCAATTATCAGGCGTAGTGATTCATGGTAATAAATTGGGTAGAACAATCGGTTTCCCAACAGCGAATCTCTACCTTGATCAAACGACAAAAATTTTGCCTGAAATAGGAGTGTATGCCGTACAAATAATCGTTCAGGGAACTCGCTTGAACGGCGTGATGAATATCGGCAAAAAGCCTACCGTGCAACAAACAGACACCATTTCCGTTGAAGTATTTATCTTCGATTTCGATGCGGAAATTTACGATGAAACGATGCGCGTTTATGTATACGACAGACTGCGTGGCGAACAACGTTTCGGGTCGATAGATGAATTGAAATCTCAATTGAAAAAAGATGAAGAAAACGCACGGTCTCTGCTTGCTGCTATGGTTTAGTTTCACAATGTGCTTCGGTTCGCAATTAGTTGCGCAGGACTCACTTCGGATTTATACTTGGGAAGAAGCCCTGCTTGCTCCGAAAGATTCGGTGTTCAGACTCGATGCATCCAAACAAAAGTGGGAAGAACTTCCTGCCGAATTGTTCGCCTTCACACATTTGAAATCGCTGGATATCAGTAAAAATAAACTGACCACATTACCTGCTGAAATGAATGTGTTTACAGAACTACGCACCCTGGATGCCGGGAAAAATAAATTGCAGGAATTTCCAGTAGCGATCTGTTCCTTAACACAGCTCAAAAAAATAATGCTCAACCGCAATTATATTACATCACTTCCGTCTTGCATCGGTTATTTCTCGCAATTAAAAGTGCTCGATTTGTGGGATAATCCAATCGAATCACTTCCGGCCGACCTTTCGAAGGTAACTTCTCTTGAAGTTGTTGATTTGCGTGGAATCCTTTTCAATCAAGCGTTTCAGGATAAATGGCGCGCAGAATTGCCGCAGACAAAATGGTATTTTGACCTCCCATGCAAATGTTTGGATTAATTTTTCCAACCTTTTAAAAAAACCTGCATCAATAGGTTGTTATTAAGGATAATCAGAGTTCTCTCTGATTGGTTTGGTAAATTGGGTTTTAGGTTTGGAAAAGGGTGCTTCACAGAAGCACCCTTTTCTAGTTTTTGCTACTTCGTTTTGCCGAACAAAGCAACGGGAATAAACCGTTTCAGAGCTCAACCTCAAATATTTCTTTCCAAAAATCGTGAATACTGATTCCATCTGCCGCCAGCATTTGCGGAACGATACTGGCCGCAGAAAATCCCGGAGTGGTATTTACTTCGATCAGATAGGGCACATTGTTTACGATCATGAAGTCAATGCGCGCAATCGATTTTAACTGCAATAATTGATAGCATTTTCGCGCGACTTCCCAAACCTGCTCGCGTACCGCGTTATCTATGCGGGCCGGAGTTATTTCCTGCGATTTCCCCAGGTATTTGGCTTCGTAATCGAAAAAATCGTTTTCAGAAGCAATCTCAGTCAGCGGCAACGCGTGTAATCCGGAATGACGGCGATAAATTCCACAAGTAACTTCCGTTCCGTCTAAAAATGCCTCCACAATCACCGTTCCGCCCTCAGCAAATGCTTTATCTAGTGCAGGCCCCAAGGCATCGGCTGTGTTTACACGTGAAATACCGTAACTGGATCCCGAATCGGACGGTTTCACAAAACAAGGTAATCCCAATTGAGCGATGATCGTTGCTTCGTCAACAGCCGTTCTGCTGGTCATAAACACCGATTCGGCAATCCGCACGCCAAACTTGCTCAGAAACTGGTTGCAATACCATTTGTCGAATGAAAGTTCCGAAGCCAAAGCTCCCGAGTTTACATACGGAAGCCCTTTCATATCAAGGTAAGCCTGAATTTTTCCATTTTCACCCGGATTTCCGTGAATGTAGATCAAACCGATGTCGACTTTGGTCTCCGTTCCTGCGTTTGAAAAACTCAGCGTTTCCATATTAAACGGCACTTTTCCTTCCGGTAAATGGGCAAACCAGGCGGCTTTTGTCACCTCGATTTTCACAATTGTATACGTTGAAGGAAAGTTGTCAACTATCGTTTGAGCGCTCTTCATCGAAATATCAAATTCCGAAGAAAAACCACCGCAAAATAATCCTACCGTTTTCATGACCGATTCTTTTTTGCGAAAATAGAGATAGGCAGCACGTTATTTTGACCGAACCAACAAAAGTTTTAAGCACGAAATGTTGAAAGCTTCAATTCGAACGAGCTACATTCTTACTATATTTGTTTCCTCATTCGTGAACGATGGAATTTCTGAAAAAACTGCGCAACTTTATTTGGAGTAAACACTTTCTGAAGCATACAGGTATAATTATCCTGGCGTATGTAGTGATTGTTGGTGGCACAATCCTTATTTTGGATAGTTATACCAATCATGGTCAGCAAATCAAAGTTCCCAATCTCATTGGATTAAAATCAGATGTGGCGCGCCAGCGAATAGAAGAGCTTGACTTGAAAATTGAAGTGCTCGATTCCATTTACAATCCTGATATTCCTGCCGGAACTATCGTTTCACAAGATCCTACGCCAACTTCCAAATCATCAGTATATGTGAAGGAAGGTCGTATCATCCGCATCCAGGTTTCCAAAAAAACACGGTTGGTAGAAATGCCGAGCCTGTTGGATAAATCACAACGTTTCGCCGAAAGTGTGTTGAAAAATCGCGGATTGAAATACAGAATTGAATTCAAACAAACCAGCGAAGCCAACGGCGCTGTTTTAAAACAATTGTACAAAGGCTCCGAAATCAAAGAAGGAAAACGCATCCCGATCGGCTCTACTATTACCATTATCGTAGGTAGAAACGAAGGTGGCACTCCGGTTCAGGTTCCCGATTTGGTCGGTTCTACAATATCTGAGGCTCGAGGACGTTTAAGTGGAACATCTTTGAGTTTGTTCATCGGTTCCTGTGAAGGTTGCACGAATGCCCAGGATTCTACTTCTGCTATTATCCAGGCACAAAGTCCCGAGTATATGGAAGGAGTGATGAGTCCTTCGGGTACAACAGTTACCATTCAGGCGATTAAGAACTAAACACATCGATGGCCTAAACAATAGACAATGAAAAAAAGTTTTTTGCTAGCGCTTTCCTGTTGGTTAGTTACAACTGCATTTGCACAACATGAATCCGTTGGGCCTATAACGCGACAGTTCTTCGGGAAAGCCGGAATGCACCATACCCGTGCGTCCAACCCGATAGATAGTACATATGTATACAACCTGGATACGCTGACCCTGCCTTTCTTTGATGAATTTTCGAAATCGCGATTTCAGCAATACAACGCACAACCTTCCGATCCGAATGTCAGTGAACAATTGTTCTATCAATTAGTAGATCCGACAGATGTGCCTCTGCCTGCTGATGATACCTACAGCCTTACGCAAACCTACCGTTACCAAACGCAGGCCGGACTCACGGATACAATCGATCTGCCAGGTGTTTCCATCAAAATAGGCGACTTTTCAGAATATCCGATTGTTTATGCAACTACTACGGTTTATCCGCCTTACGATTTGTATGACACACTTGATTTTGTGAACGATATTGACACGATCTGGCAAATTCCACCGGATGTGGTGCAGGATTCGGCGCTTATTTTCAGCGTTCAGGTTTCTGACCCGAATGCACTCTGGGCCGATCATTACGCGTATCATAACTATACATTTGCAGTGAATCCATGGACATTGGGCGTAGTGACATTTGATGGCCTTGATGAAAACGGATTCCCTTATAACTTTGGTTCCAGCGCTTCCGGAATTGCCGACTTTCTAACCTCAAAACCATTGGATCTTTCAGCAAATCTGCCAAGCGATTCCATTTACCTGAGTTTTTTGGTGCAACCTGAAGGTTTCGGCGACGTTCCGGAAGCGACCGATTCACTGAAACTGGAATTTTACGATGTAAACGCCGATCAATGGAACCAGGTTTGGTCGATGGGCGGATCTTCCACTACAGATTTTCAGGTCGGACATATTTGCCTCACGCAAGCGATTTATTTTACTGACGGTTTCCGATTCCGTTTCAAAAACCATGGTGGACTTTCTGGTTCACTGGATCATTTTCACCTTGATTACGTGAACCTTCGAACGCTTTCCGGTATCCCGGATACGTTATTCAAAGATTTTGCTTTCGTATATCCGGTAGGAAGTATGATCGAAGATTACACACAAGCTCCGTGGGATCACTGGAAAAACAGTGCTGTCAACCATATGAATGATTCGGTTGTGGTTACCGTAAGAAACGGTTCCAACCAGATTGAAAACAACCAAAACGGAAGTATAGCTGTAGAATTGGCCGGTGCAAACGAAGGAACGTTTACACTGATTGATCAGATTTTATCAGACGGGATTAATTACGCGGCCCGAACGACTGTCGAATCCTACCATGATTGCAGTGCAGGCTACCAATTTGATCCGACAACTCCGGGTGATGAGGTCAGCTTCGATGTCATCGGGGCGGTTTCTGCGCAATTTCCCAATTTCGTGCAAAACGACTCGTGTTTCATGAAACAAGAATTTGCCGATGTGTATGCCTATGATGATGGATCTGCTGAAAAAGTTTACGGTCCTACAGGCGTTCAGGCGCGGTTGGCTTACAAATTCACGCCGTATGAAGCTGATTCATTGATTGGAGTGAAAATGCATTTTGTGCCTTCGGTAAACGATGTGTCTGACAAATTATTCCTCTTAAGTGTTTGGGATGACAACAACGGCCAACCGGGATCGGTAATTTACGAAGATGAATTTTTCTTCCCGCGCACACCGCAATACGAAGATAGCATTGGTAAATTCACGACCTATTACCTGAAAGACACCATGAAATTGCCCATTACAGGAACGTTTTATGTGGGTTGGAGGCAAATCGATGCGGACCGCTTGAATATTGGAATGGACATGAACAATAATAATTCCGACAAAATTTTCTACTCGATTAACGGAGGAGTTACCTGGGTCAATACCTCATTTGAAGGAAGTGTGATGATGCGTCCTGTTTTCTCAACCGCTGTCAATGCCGATTTAGCGGTAGAAGAGCGTGAGTTGGAACCATCATGGGAATTGTTCCCGAATCCAACTTCAGGAATCGTTAGCGTTGACTG
Organism: Candidatus Fluviicola riflensis; assembly: GCA_002243285.1. GTDB lineage: Bacteria > Bacteroidota > Bacteroidia > Flavobacteriales_D > Crocinitomicaceae > Fluviicola > Fluviicola riflensis. The sequence goes on from CP022585.1 coordinate 399,008, forward strand.
GAATGAAAATACTCCTTTTCCCGGCGCTGTTTGCATAGATGCACAAGGTCGTGTGATCGGAACGATGGAAACAGATAGCCCAACAATTGATCTGAGTGCTAATCCGGCAGGAATTTATTTTATTCAACTCAATGGTTACAACCACCTTGTGAAAAAAGTCATTCGTTATTGATGAGCGAAGAAATTCAGGAAGTTGAAAATGATGAGGAAGAACTGTTTGAGCATTACCGCTTCAAATCAGATCCAGGTCAGGAATTACTGCGCATCGACAAATTCCTTATGGACCGATTGCCGGGAACTTCGCGCAACAAAATTCAGATAGCTGCCAAAAACGGAAATATTCTTGTAAACGGGAATGTGGTAAAACCCAATTACCGCATCAAACCGCGCGATGAAGTTTCAATTGTATTGCCTTATCCGATCCGGGAAATTGAACTCATTCCGCAGGATATTCCTATCGATATCATTTACGAAGACGATTATTTGGTTTTGGTGAACAAACAAGCCAATATGGTCGTTCATCCCGGTTATGGAAATTACACCGGTACCATGGTCAACGCATTGGTTTATCACTTTGATCATTTGCCGCACCGTATCCAGGATTATTTTGGCCGGCCGGGATTGGTTCATCGGTTGGATAAACATACCACAGGGATTATGGTTGTGGCAAAAACCGAACAAGCGCTTACGCATCTGGCCAAACAATTCTATGATCGTACCACCGAGCGTCGTTATCACGCACTGGTTTGGGGCGATGTAAAAGCTGATGTGACCATTCAAGGCCATATTGGGCGATCATTGCAAAACAGAAAAGTAATGACCGTTTTCCCTGAAGGTGATCACGGAAAGCACGCTGTAACGCATGTGAAAGTCTTAAAAAGTTTCGGATTGGTGACATTGGTGGAATGTAAGCTGGAGACCGGCAGAACGCACCAAATCCGCACGCACATGAAATGGATTGGCCATCCGTTATTCAATGATCTGGAATATGGCGGTGATTCCATTCAGCGAGGAACAACCAGCGGACCGTACAAACAATTTATCCAGAATTGCTTTGAATTGATTCCTGGGCAAGCGCTTCACGCTAAGACACTTGGATTTATTCACCCACACACACACGAGTGGATGCAGTTTGATTCCGAACTCCCGGAAGGATTCAATGAAATCCTTCGCAAATGGGAAACCTATACACAAGGTTACCTTTCGTAAGAAAAGGACATAAAGTTGCGTAAGAGGTTTGTTTCTAAAAGTCATTTGTTTGATCATTTAACACCAAGGGCACTAAATTTTTAGGAATCTAACACACAGACACAGAAAAGTATAATTTTAAATCAGTTTTAGCCGTAGTTCGTTTTTTTAAATTAATTTCGGCAATCGTGAAAAAGGTAAAAATTAGACTGGCTTATTTGTTCATGTCAGAATTATTTACTTCTTTCGGGATAATTTAACAAAAGTTTGCACCTTAGCTATGAACGTTAAAACACTTATCTTATTGACATTTCTTGGTCTTTCGGGATCATTACTGGCGCAGTCAAAGTATATCAAAGAAGCCAACGCAAAGTTTTATAACGAGAACTATTGTGAAGCCGCTGAGAAATGTGCCCAGGCCTACACCAAAATTTCCCGAAAAGGAAATGCAGCCTTAAAAGTGAAGGGTGACATGGCTTTCAAAACAGCAGAATCTTATCGCCTCACTGAAAACTTCAAAGAAGCGAGCGAATGGTATGAAAAAGCTATTTTGTTGAAATACCAGCAAATAGAACCATTGGTGTTGTTTTACAATGCAGAAGCCTGGCGTACAATGGGTGATTTCAAAAAAGCGAAAGAGAACTATTCGGCTTATAAAGCCTTGGTTCCTGATGACACGCGTGCCGATATTGGTTTGAAATCATGCGAAATGCAAGAAGATTTTAAAGAGAACAAAACCCGTCACCTTGTTACGAATATTGAAAAACTGAACCTTGATGGTTTTGAAATGGCTCCGATGTTTGTTGATAAAAAAGAGACTGTTGTTGCTTTCAGTTCTTCCAGAAGTACATCAACAGGAACGGATGAAGATCCACGTACATGTGAAAAATACATGGATATCTATGTTTCGGCATTGGATAAAAAAGGAAACTGGACAGAACCTAAGTTACTCGATGCCGAAGGCGTTAACACAGAAGACAACGAAGGAACGATCTGTATTGACTCTCGTGGAAAAACAATGTTCTTTACACGTTGTCCGAATGTGAAAAAACAAAACTTAGGTTGTGATATCTGGTGGGCCGAAGCAAAGGGTAAAAGCTGGGACACACCTGTTAAGTTGAATTTGAAAACAGCTGACTCGGTTTCTGTAGGTCACCCGTGTGCAAGTGAAGATGGCAAATACCTGATTTTCGCTTCAGACATGGATGGCAATGGAGCAATGGGTGGCCGCGATTTATGGTACACAACTTACAACAAGAAAAACGATGAATGGTCTGCTCCTGTGAATATGGGACCGGAAATCAACTCCGCTGGCGATGAGTTATTCCCATCATTTGGTTTGAACGGTGAGTTGATCTATGCTTCTAACGGTTTACCTGGAATGGGTGGCTTGGATATTTTCAAAGCAGTTAAAGTTGGTGAAGAGTACAAATGGGAGAATCCGACTAACCTTGGTTCTCCGATCAACTCCAACTACAACGACTATGCATTGGTTGAAGCTACTGAGCGCAAAGGGTATTTCACTTCAGAGCGTAAAGGAAGTAAAGGCGAAAACTACAAACCGGATTTGTATCAATACGAATTGCCTCCAAATATTTTCGACTTGAAAGTAAATGTGTCTGACCTTACAAACAGAGACAAAAAACTGGAAGGTGTTAAAGTAACCGTTACAGGATCAACTGCCGGTGATAAATGGGAAGGTACTACTGCAAAAGACGGTTCTGTATTCTGGGATAAAAAACCGAATGGTGACCGTTTCGTAAATGAAAATTCTTCTTACTCTATCGTTTTGGCGAAAAAAGAAGGTTACCACGAAGATAAAAATGGTTCTAAATTCACCACTGTAGGCTTGAACTACGACCAGAACTTTATCATCGATATGGCATTGATCCCTGAGAAGCCAATTCGTTTACCTGAGGTACGTTACCCGTTGTCTCAATGGACATTGTTGGTTGACTCTACGATTAACTCAAAAGATTCACTTCAGTTCGTATATGACTTATTAACAGAATACCCTGGAATGGTATTGGAGTTGAGCTCACATACAGATGCCCGTGGTACTGACAACTCAAACCAAGTGCTTTCTGAAAACCGTGCTAAGGCTTGTTACAAGTACCTTGTTGAAGAAAGAGGAGTTGACCCGCGTCGTATCATTCCTGTAGGAAAAGGCGAGCGTGAGCCGAAAACAGTTTACAAAACAGGTGAAATGTACCAGGTTGGTGAGCCAGTTGATATGACTGGTTACGAAAAGGTAATCTTAACAGAGGCTTACATCAACCAGTTCAAGAAAACAGATAAACGCAAGTTTGAAATGTTGCACCAGTTAAATCGTCGTACGGAAGGTAAAATCCTTTCAATGGACTTCGATCCTGCAACTGCCCCGGCGGCAAATCCTATTTACAAAGAGTTTAAAGTAGTTCCTAGGAAATAAGGAACAATTAAGAATCATAGAAAGGTCTTCGTAGCTACGAAGACCTTTTTTTGTTTGCCTTCATTCGACCTCAGTTGAATTTAGTACCTTTGCCCTTTCAATTGCATCATGTCTGATACACGTTATAACTTACGCGGTGTTTCTGCCGGTAAAGAAGAAGTACACAACGCTATAAAGTCGGTTGACAAAGGTCTTTACCCAAAGGCATTTTGTAAAATCGTGCCCGATTATCTCACCGGAGACGATGATTACTGTATTGTAATGCACGCTGATGGCGCAGGTACCAAATCGGCGCTGGCATACATGTATTGGAAAGAAACCGGCGATGTTTCCGTTTGGAAAGGAATTGCACAAGATGCACTGATCATGAACATCGATGATTTGTTGTGTGTAGGGGCAACCGAAAATATTCTCCTTTCATCTACCATCGGCCGTAATAAGAATAAAATTACCGGTGAAGTGATTGCTGCCATCATCAACGGTACCGAAGAATTACTGCAAACTTTGCGCGAACAGGGAATTGGTATTTACTCAACAGGTGGTGAAACAGCTGATGTCGGTGATTTGGTGCGTACCATCATCGTTGATTCTACCGTGGTTTGCCGCATGAAACGTTCCGAAGTTATTTCGAATCATACGATTCAGGATGGTGATGTGATTGTGGGAATGTCATCTTTTGGTCAGTCGACTTACGAAGACAGCTACAACGGCGGCATGGGTTCCAATGGCCTGACTTCCGCCCGTCATGACGTGTTCAATAAAGTTCTGGCGATGAAATACCCCGAGAGCTTCGATCCGTCCGTTCCGATGGATTTGGTGTATTCCGGATCGAAAAACCTGACAGATACAATTGACGGGACACCTGTAAATGCCGGACAATTAGTGCTTTCACCGACAAGAACCTACGCCCCGATCATTAAAAACATTCTTGATAAACACCGATCTCACATACACGGAATGGTTCACTGTTCGGGTGGCGCACAAACCAAGGTGCTTCATTTTGTCGACAATGTGCACGTGATCAAAGATAATTTGTTCCCGATTCCGCCGCTTTTCCGGATGATCCAGGAAGAGTCGGGTACCGAATGGCAGGAAATGTATAAGGTATTTAACATGGGCCATCGTATGGAAGTCTATGTTCCGGCTGATCTGGCACCTGAGATCATTGCGATTTCCAAATCGTTTGGCGTAGATGCACAAGTGATCGGAAGAGTAGAAGCAATGGACGGGAAACGTGTGACTGTGCGATCTGAAATGGGAGAATTCGTTTACGAATAAGCAATATGAACGATTTATTACAAAAATTGGAGGCGATTCACTTTCGTTTTGTGGAAGTGGGTAAAATGATTACCGACCCGGAGATTATTTCCGATATGGAACGGTATGTGAGACTCAATAAAGAATACCGCGATCTGGAAGAGGTGGATGCCGCTTACAAAGCGTATAAAAATATTATCGATAATCTACAGAGCGCACGTGAATTGCTGGAGACTGAGAAGGACCAGGAAATGCGTGAAATGGCAAAGATGGAAATCGATGAACTGGAACAACAGCGCCCAATAATTGAAGAAGATATCAAAGTATTGCTGATTCCGAAAGATCCGGAAGATGATAAAAATGCCATTTTGGAATTGCGTGCCGGAACCGGTGGCGATGAAGCCTGCATTTTTGTAGAAGATATATTTCGTATGTACACCATGTATTTCAAAGAAACCGGTTGGAAATACGAGATCATCAACTCTTCCGAAGGAAGTGTAAAGGGTTACAAAGAGATTTCGATGAGTATTGAAGGCGCCGGAATTTACGGAATGCTGAAATTTGAATCAGGTGTTCACCGCGTGCAGCGTGTTCCCGAAACCGAATCTCAGGGACGTGTACATACTTCTGCCATTACCGTTGCTGTTTTACCTGAAGCTGAAGAAGTTGATTTCGAACTGGATATGAACGATGTGCGCAAGGACACGTTCCGCGCATCAGGAGCAGGTGGACAGCACATTAATAAGACCGAATCAGCTATCCGATTAACGCACATTCCAACCGGAGTGGTGGTAGAATGCCAGGACGGACGTTCACAGCACAAGAATCTCGAGCAAGCCATTTCGGTATTGAGATCGCGCTTGTACCAGGCTGAATTGGACCGTGTACACAATGAACGCGCAGCTCAACGCAAAACATTGGTTTCAACCGGTGACCGCTCGGCAAAGATCAGGACTTACAATTATCCGCAGGGAAGAATCACCGATCACCGCATCAACAAAACAATGTACAATCTGAGCGCTTTCATGAATGGTGATATCCAGGAGATGATCGATGCGCTGAAAATGGCCGAAAACGCTGAAAAAATGAAAGGCGAGCTGGTTTAGCTACCGTTTACCGAATAGTTGGGTACCATTCACCCTTGTTTTCATTCGTTTCACACCTGCATTTGTCACTTCGAACAGATTTAAAAGTTTATTCACATACTTTAACATTGCCAATTGGGAAATTCCCATGAAATTCGCACCACTATTTGCAGACAAGCCGCCTGTTTTTTTGTTGTATATAGGGGTAAGGAACCGATAAGGTGTCTGTATTCAATGAATCAATAGCCGATTTCAAGGTGAGTAAGTTTAAATGAATTAATAATGCAACGCATGAAACAACTATTAACCTGTTTATCACTTTTGCTTTTGTTGTGCGGTTCGGCATTCGGGCAGGAAAAAGCCACACTGAGCGGAACTATTGAAGAAGGCTCGAAAGGCGAAGAACTCATCGGAGCTGTCATCCAGATCAAAGGGCAGAGTATCGGCGCACAAACCAACGAATATGGCTTTTATTCCATAACACTTCCGGTGGGAACATATACGTTCTCGATTTCGTTTTATGGCTACGTAACACTGGATACAACGATCAATCTGGCTACCAGTCAGCAGTTGAACATTCAGTTGAAAGAAGAAGGTGGAACTGATTTGGAAGAAGTAGTTGTAACTTCTGAACGCCAGGATGCCAATGTGAAAGACCCGATTATGGGTGTTGAGCGCCTTGATCCGAAAGAATTATCGAAAATTCCAGTGCTGTTCGGAGAAAAAGACATCATCAAAACCATGCAATTATTACCCGGAGTGAAAAGCGCCGGTGAGGGAAATGCTGGTTATTATGTGCGTGGTGGAGCAGCTGATCAAAACCTGATCTTACTGGATGAAGCGCCAGTTTACAACGCCTCTCACTTACTGGGTTTTTTCTCGACATTCAATTCCGATGCGATCAAGGATGCTGTATTGTACAAAGGAAATCAGCCGGCGAATTTCGGTGGACGGTTGTCTTCGGTGCTTGATATTAAAATGAACGAAGGAAACGCGAAACGCTACAACGTAAGTGGTGGTTTGGGATTGATTTCTTCCAAACTGAATGTAGAAGGTCCGATCGTAAAAGACAAAGCATCCTTTTTGGTGACAGGCCGCCGCACGTATGCCGATTTGTTCCTGAAAGCAAGTGACCGGTTCAAAGAAAATAAGTTGTATTTCTACGATTTGAATGCCAAAGTCAATTACCGCGTAGGTAAAAAAGACCGCTTGTTCTTATCCGGTTACTTCGGACGTGATGTGTTAGGCGTGGGCCAAACTTTTGGATTTAACTGGGGAAATGCTACAGGAACCTTGCGTTGGAATCACATTATCAATGATAAATTGTTTTCCAATACATCTGTAGTTTACAGCTCATACGACTATAAAATCTCGATCAAAGGCGGTGATGTGAAATTTGATGTTACCTCGTTGATTCGCGACTGGAACCTGAAACAGGAATTCCAATACTTTGTCAATACACGCAATAAAATCCGTTTTGGGTTCAATGTAATCAATCACGACATCACGCCCGGACAGATAGATGCTGAAACAGCAGTTGGGATCAACGCTACGAAACTGGATCCGACACGAAGTTTGGAAAGCGCAGCGTTCATCACCAACGACTGGAATGCGACAGATAAACTGACAGTGAGTTACGGTGCACGTTTGAGCGGTTTTTCGGTTCTCGGAAACGGTCAGGAAGTGTATACATATGATGCCAAAGGTGATGTTGCTACGACAACGATCTACAAGAAAAACGAGTTTTTGAAAACGTATTTCAACGTAGAACCCCGCATTTCAGCGAGTTATTCCTACAGCAAAGTGGCTTCGGTTAAAGCAGCTTATGCGCGCAATGCACAAAATATTCACTTGGTTTCGAATGCGACTTCCTCATCACCAACAGATGTATGGCTGGCAAGTTCACTCAATACACGACCTGAATTGGCCGATCAGTTTTCAGTGGGATGGTTCAAGAATTTCAAAGAAAACATGTACGAAGTCAACGTTGAAACGTACTACAAATCGATGCTGAACCAAATTGATTACCGCAATGGCGCCAACACGCAAGCCAATGAATTACTGGAGGGTGAATTGCTTTCAGGCATTGGACGCGCTTACGGTTTGGAAATGATCATCAAGAAAAAACGCGGACGTTTCACCGGTTGGATAGGTTATACGTTGTCACGTACCGAACGAAAAATCGACGGAATCAATGACAATAACTGGTATGCAGCCAAGCAGGACAGAACGCACGACATTTCCATTGTAACGATTTACGACATCACACCTAAATTATCAGTTTCGGCCTTGTTTATCTATTACACCGGAAATGCGGTAACGTTTCCTTCAGGAAAATATACCATCAACGGGGAAACACAATTCCTTTATACCGAGCGTAATGGCTACCGAATGCCGGCATACCATCGTTTGGATTTGGGAGTAACCTGGATTCGTAAAAACACTGAGAAATTCGAAAGCAGCTGGAACTTCTCCTTATACAATGCCTATGGCCGCGAAAATGCGTACTCGATCAGTTTCCGCGAAAGCGAAACAAATCCAGGTACCACAGAAGCCGTACAAACAACTTTATTCCGCTGGATTCCGGCAATCACTTACAACTTCAAATTCAAATAAGTATGAAAACTCTAAAATGGTTTGGCTTTTTTACGCTCCTGCTGGCGAGCGCCTCTTTCATTTCATGCGAGAAAGTAATCGACGTGGATTTGAATTCGGATGATCCGAAAGTGGTGATCGAAGGCACATTTACCGCAGGTGAAACAACACACAATGTCGTGATCACACGCACCATGAATTTTGACGAATCCGGAGCATACCCTACGATTGATAATGCGGTGGTGAGTGTTACTGACAATCTTGGGAATGCGCAAGTGCTCACATTTGTCGGAAACGGAACTTACCAGACAACGGCTTATCCTGTGATTGAAGGAAGAACCTACACGCTGACAGTCGTTGCAGACGGTAAAACCTTTACGGCACAAAGTACTGCTCCGGGGGCTGTTCCGATCGACGAGTTGTTTGTGTTGTCGTTTGAATTCGGAGCGGATACCATCAACTCGATTGTTCCCCTGCGTATGGATCCCGCGGGCGTGAAGAACTTTTATCAGTTTAATTTGTTCGATAACGGAGAACGGGTGGATGGAATTTATCTGCAAAACGATGCGTTTACCGACGGAATTCAGATTCAGGAACCGATTTTCGATAACGAAGGTACTTATGAATCTGGCGACACTGCTTTTGTGGAAATGTTCGTGATCGATGAACCGGTATTCGAATATTTCTATGCGCTTTTGCAAAATCAAACGGCAACACCTGCCAACCCGACATCGAATTTCGCAGGTGGTTGTTTGGGGTATTTCTCGACCCGTTCGAAAGATACTGCCAGTGTGATTATTCCGTAGATTTCAGTTGATTCCAGAAAGGTAAATAGTTGCTATCTTTACCGCTTTGTTATAATCTGAAGCATACATGACCCGTCAGGAATTAATCGCGCAAATACGAGCAAAGCAGTCATTTCTCTGCGTTGGATTGGACACCGATCTTTCGAAAATCCCTGCGCACTTGTTGCAGGATGAAGATCCGGTATTTGCGTTCAACAAAGCCATTATCGACGCTACCAAAGACTTTTGCGTGGCCTACAAACCCAATATTGCGTTTTATGAATGTTTGGGTCCGAAAGGTTGGGAATCGCTCAGAAAAACAATTGATTACATTCCTGATAACTGTTTCGTAATTGCCGATGCCAAACGCGGCGATATCGGTAATACATCCTCTTATTACGCCAAAACGTTTTTCGAATACCTCGATTGCGATGCCGTAACCGTAGCTCCTTATATGGGTGAAGATTCGGTAACTCCGTTCCAGGAATATGCCAATAAATGGGTGATCCTACTGGCATTGACGTCCAACAAAGGCGCGCTCGATTTTCAGTTCATGACCGATATCAACGGTGAAGAATTGTATAAAAAAGTGTTGAAAAAATCGGCCAAATGGGGCAATGATTCAAACCTGATGTACGTTGTAGGCGCAACGCGTGCCGAAGGAATCGGAGAAGTACGCAAGCTGGTTCCGAATCATTTTTTCCTCGTTCCGGGTGTTGGTGCGCAGGGTGGAAGCCTTGAAGATGTCGCCAACTACGGCTGGAATGCTGACTGTGGTTTGCTGGTAAATGCTTCACGATCTATTTTGTACGCTTCCGGCGGAACCGATTTTGCTGAGAAAGCAGGCGAGGAAGCGCAGCAATTACAACAGGAAATGCAGGCGATTCTACACCGAAAAGGATTTTGATGGAACTGGAAGAAACCAAAGCCGTATTAGCGGAAACTATCCGTAACTGGCATCAAAAAGGCTGGTCGCCGGCTACATCGACTAATTATTCGTTCCGCTTGTCCGATGATCCGGATACGATTTATATTTCACGTTCCGGTATTGATAAATCGCAGTTTACGGCCGATGATTTTATGGAAGTGGATTTGTTGGGAATGGCCAAACCACGGTTTGCAGATGCTCGTCCTTCGGCTGAAACATTGATTCATTGTACGCTTTACAAGTTGTTTCCCGAAACACAATGCATCGTTCACAGTCATTCTGTTTATTCGGTATTGCATTCTGCAATTGAACAACATGCTGTAAAAATAGAAGGCTACGAAATCCTCAAAGGTTTTGAAGGGATTACAACACATGAAACCGCTGTCGACTGCCCGATTTTCGATAACACGCAAGACATGACTGTATTTAGTGAAACCTTGCGCACAAATAAAGATCGTTTAACCATTCCGGCATTCATCATGCGTAAACACGGAACGTATGCCTGGGGCAAAAATCTCTTCGACGCCAAACGTCATTTGGAAAGCATTGAATATTTGCTGGAGTGTGAGTGGAAACTGGGGAGGTGAATTGAAAATGTAAAATTGAAAAGAGGGTTCCCCTTGATAATTCATGATTTTCCCATTTATAATTCACTTCAATGAACAATCTTTCCAATCATCCGCTTTTCCTGATGCAGTTACTTCCTTTTGTGGTTGTGATAATTGGTTTGATTCTCCGTTTTATTTTCCGGAAGAAGAAGATTTCCAACTTTTTAGGATTCAGCTGTTTGATTGCAATATTTTTAGGGCTAATGAACTATTTTTATTTCGGCTTTCCATTGGATGAAGGTACAATCAAACAATCTAAAATACCCGAATATGAGTTCAAGTTTTCAGTAACAGCAATTGGTTTGGCAATCAGTTTCATTTATCCGGTTTTTAGTTTACTTGACTTAATTCTGAGTCGAGGAAAGGACTCTAAGCTCCTTGATTAGTAATTTTCAATGGTGGATGAATTGAGGAAATGTCTCTCCTTTTCAATTTTCAATTTTACATTTTCAATTTCAATTTCAGTATTTTTACACTTCATAATTCTACATAAAATGGCTATTCTCTCTATTCCGGATCAGCAGGTTACCGAACACAATCCGACGGTTATTCACACCTTTCTAAACAAACGCGGTGTTTTCTTCGATCAGTGGGAAGCAGCAGTGGTGTTTTCTGATACTGCCACGCCTGATGAGATTTTAGCCGCTTATGCAAAAGACCTCCATCCGTTTATGGAAGCCAGTGGTTACCAAACAGCCGATGTATTGACAATTAATCATTTGACTGAAAATTACGAGGCTATTCGCGCAAAGTTTTTGGCGGAACATACGCATTCGGAAGACGAAATCCGCTTTTTTGTTGACGGCCAAGGCCTGTTTTGGTTTCACCTCGAGAATGGCGAAATCTTCAATGTATTGTGTCAAAAAGGCGATTTGATTTCCGTTCCGGCCGGTACCAAGCATTGGTTCGACGCAGGTGAACGAGGTCCGTTTGTAAAAGCGATCCGCATTTTCATCGACATGAGTGGTTGGGTTCCCGTTTACACGCAATCGGAGGTTGAACAGCGCTATTTGAATTTCACTGTTCCACAGTCGAACTGATGTTCAAACAACTCTCCGCTTATACCTCTTTTGCCTTCACTGCTGGTTGGTCGGTTGTTTCCTTGATCGGCTATTTCCAATTGGGTTGGAACCTTGGACAGGCAATCGTTTTCATTAATCTCGGTTTTTTCAGCCTGTTTTTGAACTATTACCTGCTGTTTATCTGGATGTATTTTCGGGATCAGATTGTATTGACTTATTCCGGAAAAAAGAAAAATCCTGATTTGGGAACCTTGGCATTGTCCATTGTTCAAACGTTCGGTTTTATCGGAAATCTTTTCCTGATGACTTGTTTGCTCGCAATCGTGAGCATGATTTCGGTGGTATTTGTATCGACTTACTTCATGAAAATCCAAAAGATGAAAGTTTTCGAGTTTGAAAAGATCGATTGGGGAGGTTCTTTTTTGGTGCTGTTACTGATTGGAGCAGTTTTGTTTGTGATTGAATTTATTCGTTTCAAGCGGATCTTTCAAGCACACAAAACCTCAGAAAAGGTATTCGACTGGGATGCTTTTAAGCCGTTCCATCGCAACAATAAACTGAAATTGGTTGCGTATTATTTCGGTTCCGTTATGATCATGATGATAGACGGATTGCTGAACGATTTTAATCATGCCGGAATGATTTGTTTTTACTGGCTATTTGCTCTGAACATCTATTGGGCATTCATCGATTTGCGTTTTCCTGTTGGAATCACACCAGTTGAAGGTGTAGCGACAGAAGTGAAATAATTAACTTTGCAACATGAGCAAACACCCGATACGTTTTATTCTTACCGACATTGAAGGTACCACAACTTCGATCTCTTTTGTGGCTGATGAATTGTTTCCGTATTTCCGCAATAACATCGATCTATTGAAAACGATGAAAGAGCATCCGGTGGTGAAAGAAGCGTTTTCCGAAACCATTGAACTGGCGTTAAAAGAAGATGGAAAAACGATTTCGACTGCTGATGAAGTCATAGAGACATTGCATCGCTGGAGTGTGGAAGACCGGAAAATAACACCGCTCAAAACCTTGCAGGGACTTTTGTGGAAAAAAGGTTACGAAGACGGCGATTTGAAAGGACACGTGTATGCTGACGTTCCGGATAAACTAAAAGAATGGCAAGGTCAGGGAATCGGTTTGGGTGTTTTTTCCTCAGGCTCGGTTGTGGCTCAGAAATTGATTTTCGGGTACAGCGTCGCAGGTGATTTGACACCTTATTTTTCAGCTTATTTCGACACCAAAACCGGCGGAAAGCGCGAAACGGAAACGTATCAGAAAATTGCAAACCAGTTGAAAATTCCGGCTTCCGAAATACTGTTCTTAAGCGATATTGTGGAAGAACTTCAGGCAGCTGATGAAGCGGGTTATCAAACGATTCAGTTAGTGCGGCCCGGAACTGTAAAAAGGTGGGAACTGACTGCGGCTGATTTTTCGGAGATTTTGGTAAAATAATTTCGGGAATTCACCTTCAAAAGCAAGTTCGGGATCTTACGAACCCAAACGGAAGTTTGGGATATTGCGAACAACTCCCGAAAATAGCGGGTTTCGGTGGTGTTCCCTATTAAAATCACAATGTTATACTTGCCCCTTAAAACCAATCTCAACTGCAATTGCATTCTTAACCTTGCCTAAAACGAAAAATAATATTACTATCGAAACACTATCTTTGCACCAAAATTCCCGTTATGAGTGCTTTTAGAACCATTTGGACAACCGAAGATCGTTTTGTTGAAGTCATTGATCAGCGCAAATTGCCCCACGAATGGGTGGTTGTGAAATTGCTGACCTATAAAGATGCGGAAGTTGCCATCAAAGACATGACGGTTCGCGGCGCACCATTGATCGGAGCAACTGCGGCTTACGGTATTTACCTGGCTGTGCGTGAAATGGTAGAACAGGGATTGGACGGTTCGTTTCTTGATCAGGCATTTACCGATTTACGGGCTTCACGGCCAACGGCAGTCAACTTGTTTTGGGCGCTGGATAAAATGCGTGCGGCACTTGATAATACAACCGATTTCCTGCAAACTTCCTGGGAAGCAGCCGGTGCAATTGTGGAAGAAGATGTAGAAACCTGCCGCATGATCGGTGTACATGGTTTACCGATCCTGGAAGCGATTTCCGAACGGAAAAATGGAGAAACAATCAATATTCTAACCCACTGCAATGCTGGAATGCTTGGCTGTATCGAGTGGGGAACCATTACTTCGCCGATTTACCAGGCGGTTCAAAAAGGATTGAACGTACATGTATGGGTGGATGAAACCCGTCCGCGTAACCAGGGTGCCAACCTGACATGTTATGAACTCACGCGCCACAATGTGCCGCATACACTGATCGTGGACAATACCGGCGGACACCTGATGCAACACGGTATGGTAGACATGGTGATTGTTGGAACCGACCGCACAACGCGACAAGGTGATGTGGCGAATAAAATCGGAACGTACCTTAAAGCCTTGGCAGCCAACGATAACAAGATTCCGTTTTATGTGGCATTGCCTTCCACAACATTGGATTGGACGATCAACGACGGATTGAAAGAAATTCCTATCGAAGAACGCAATCAGGACGAAGTGAAATACGTGATTGGTAAAAGTAAAACCACCGGAAAACTCGATGAAGTATTGATTTGTCCGGAAACTACCAAGGCTTCTAATTATGGTTTTGATGTAACGCCCGCCCGATTGGTGACAGGATTAATTACTGAAAGAGGCGTATGCGAAGCTAGCGAAGAAGGATTGTTAGGATTGTTTCCGGAGAAAAAATGAAATTCGGAAATTCGGGTGTTCGGGATATCCCGAACACCCGAATTTGCACCTGAAAATCTCAAAAAGCAGGATTCGCAAGTGAGTTTTTTCGACGAGTTCCAATCTTCATTCCTCCCCAATTTTAACAAATCACCTATTGCCACAAACGAACTTATTCGCTAAATTCAAGAGAATAAGCTCAAAAAATGAATGAACAATACCTGCATTTGCTCTGGCGAACCAAGCGTTTGCCGATGCATTTACTGCACACAACCGACAACCTTCCGGTAAAAATTCTGCACATCGGATTTTACAACACAGCCTCAGGGCCTGATTTTTTCAATGGCCGCATCGAACTCGATGGCATGCTGCACAGCGGAAACATCGAAATGCATGTAAAATCGTCTGACTGGTATGCTCACGGACATCAAACCGATGAAGCCTACAACAATGTGATTCTGCATGTGGTGTATGAACACGATCGCATGGTGTTTATTGAAGGCATCCCCATCCCGACGGTCGAATTGAAACCATATATTGACCTGGAACACTTTCGGAGAACACTCGATTTTACGATCCAGACTTCGTCCATTCCCTGTCGTTCGCAATTGAAAGATTGCCCGGCACCAATTATCTGGAATCAGGTAGAAGGAGCGATGCTGGCACGGCTGGCACGAAAAAAATTGTTGGTCGATCAATTAGCACAGCAACTGGGTGGCGATCCGCGGAAAGTGCTGTTTCACCTCATTTCACAGGCTTTCGGAATGAAAACAAATGCGTTGCCGTTCCAGGAACTGGCACACCGGATTCCGTTTGAACGAATCATCAAAGCCGGAAAAAAACAAGTGGAATCCATTGTTTTCGGAGCAAGTGGTTTAATCGGTGAAAGCCATCAGGAAGATGATTACCAACGAGAACTCGTTCAGGAATGGCAATTCCAGGCACACCGGTTGCAAATCCATCCTTCCAACGCCCACAGCTGGCATTTCAAAGGTTGTCGTCCCGCGGGTTTTCCTACGTTGAGACTGGCGCAATTTGCAGCGTTTATTGAACGTATGAACTGGTCAGAATCGTTTTGGGAATTACCCGTGACCAAAATCAAAATACACCTCGAAGAAGCCCTGACCGCCATGCCTTCCGACTATTGGACAGATCATTATCATTTTGGTAAAAAGCGCCAGACACGGGCATCTTCAGCAATGAGTCTCGCTTCAGCACATGTCGTTATCATCAACAGTGTTGTTCCCTTTTTATGGTGGCTCGCAGATGTATTGGCCGTACCCGTTTTTCGCGAGAAAGCACAAGCATTATTGGAGCTACTTCCCACAGAAAAAAACGCGTTGCTCTTCGAATGGAAAGAAAATGGAATTGTAGCGAAATCTGCTGCCGAAAGTCAAGGACTTATCGAATTAAAAAACGAACTTTGTAATAACAAACAGTGCCTTCAGTGTAAAATAGGAATGCAACTCTTAAAACGATGAAACGAACTCTTCAGAAAATTGCTTTTTTCTTCGAAATGCGCTCATTCGGAGTGTGTGCGTGGTGGGCCCAGAAGCTCGGAATTCATACCAATAAAGTACGCGTAGGCTTTATTTATGCCACGTGTATCGGTTTGGGGTCTCCGCTCATTCCTTATCTGATCATGGCGTGGATCCTTGAGCATAAACATTATTTTGGGTTCAAACGTACCAAACGTTCCTCTATTTGGGAGTTGTAACTTCTGATTCTAACTTTATCACATGAAACTACTTATTACCGGTTCCAACGGACTTCTGGGACAAAAAATCGTAAAGCGTTGTTTGCGACATAACATTCCGTTTTTGGCAACTTCCAAAGGAGAAAACCGCAATCCTGATTGTCCTGCAGAGCATTATCAATCATTGGATATCAGCGTTCCGCTCGAAGTAGGTGACGTATTTTTTCGGTTCCGCCCCACTGCAATTATTCACACAGCTGCACTTACCAATGTCGATTATTGCGAAGAACACCCGGAGGAGTGTTTTCTGGTAAACGCCCACGCAACGATGATCCTGTGGGAAGCCGCTAAGATTATCGGAGCACATTTTCAGTTGGTTTCTACTGATTTTGTGTTCGACGGCTCAACAGGTAATTACGCGGAAACAGATCGGGTAAATCCACTAAGTGTCTACGCACATTCGAAAGTGGCTGCTGAAAACTGTTTGCGTGACGACGATAATCGTAACTGGTCAATTGCCCGAACCATTATCGTTTACGGAACCGGAAATAACCTTTCGCGTTCAAACCTTATTTTATGGGCATTGGAAGCACTTCCGAAAGGCGACCCCATGAAATTGGTCAATGATCAGTTTCGTGCACCGACCTGGGCTGATGATCTGGCTTATGGCTGTGTGGAAATTATCAAACGTCAGGAAATCGGCATTTTTCACCTTTCAGGCCCTGAAACTGAATCTGTAGATCAGTTGGTGAAACGCGTTTCTGTTTATTTGGGAATAGAAAATCCGCCGATAGAAACGATTTCCTCCGAGACCTTGAATCAAGCGGCAAAGCGTCCGCCCAAAACAGGATTCAATCTTTCGAAAGCGTCGCAATTGCTGGATTATAATCCAAAAACATTGGAAGAATCATTGGAGTGTTTGATACCGGAATTGAAACAAAGCAAATAGTAAATTCGTTCTAGTTGAATTGAAAAACAAAAATACTCAGTTGGAATAATAAACTCATAATTTAGTTTCAGCTAAATTCAAAGTTGTAATTTGGTCGGCATAATTTCTCTTATGCAAACAAAACCAACCCTATCAAAGTCCACACTCCGTGGCACGCTGCTATTTATATTGGTACTCATTGTGATTTTTGTACTTCCCGACCTGATCACGCATTTCAGTCCAAAAGAAAAGTACCACATTCGCTACAGTGATTCTGTCGTTCAGGAAGCGGTTCAAACGACTAAACGAAATAAAAAACAACGCTACCGGTCACGTCGTAAAAAAGAACGCTATTCGGCTCCGGACCGGGCATTCGACCCCAACACTTATTCAGTTGAGCAATGGATGGCGCTCGGACTCAGTGAAAAACAGGCTTCCGTGGTGCTCAAGTTTACCAAATACGGGATTTATTCCAACGACGACCTGAAAAAGATCTTTGTTATTTCCGACGAGCTATTTCAATTGATCAAAGATTCAACCGTTTATCCGGCCAGGAGCAAGCCAAACTACGAAAACAACTATCCTTCGCATACGTTTGCCGAAAAACCGAAAGTGAATATCAATACTGCTACAATTTCCGAGTTGGATTCTGTTTTGGGGATTAGCGCTTTTTATGCAACCCAGTTTGTTAAGCGTCGCGATTTATTGGGCGGTTTCTATGATGAAAGCCAATTGCTGGAAATATGGAAAATGGACCAGGAAAAAGTCTCAAAACTGGCACCGAAGCTTTTGTTTGATCAATCGAAACTCAAACGTATCAACATTAACACCGCTTCAACCGAAGAATTGAAGACACATCCTTATATTTCTTGGAACTTAGCTAATTCTATCGTAAAATTGCGCTCTCAAATCGGTCGTTATAACCGGATTGAAGATGTAAAGAAATCCGTTTTGATGACAGATGAACTTTACGAAAAACTAAAGCGTTATTTAACGGTTGATTAAGACAACTAAAAGCACTCTGATGATAGAAGAAAAAATTAAAGCGGTCATTCGCGACGTTCCCGATTTCCCCAAAGAAGGAATCGTATTCAAAGACATAACACCCATTATGTTGGATGCGGCACTGTCGAATGAAATTGTTGACCACCTGGTTGAATTATATAAAGACAAGCAGATTGATAAAATTGCCGGGATCGAAAGTCGTGGATTTTTGTTCGGTTACCCATTGGCCATGCGCCTCGGAATTCCGTTTGTACTGATTCGCAAAGCAGGAAAATTACCCTACCACAAAATAAGTCATTCCTATGATTTGGAATATGGAAGCGCTGTGATTGAAATGCACGTTGATGCCGTTCAAACCGGTGACCGTGTGCTGGTACACGATGATTTACTGGCTACAGGTGGCTCGGCCCAGGCAGCCGCGGAACTCATTCGTAAATGTGGTGGTGAAATTGCCGGCTTTAACTTTTTGGTAGGATTGAGTTTTTTAAACGGTCAAAATAAATTAACTGAGTACAGTAAGAATATTACTAATTTAGTCGCCTATTAAATTTATTAATCGAAAAAACAAGCTGTTAACTGTTGCACCCCAAAACTGTTAAACATGAACTTTGAGAAGAACGAGAATCAACTAATGATTGCGCAAATGGTGCGCGATTTCGCAGAGCGGGAAATTCGGCCTAACATGAATAAGTGGGATAATGAAGAACATTTCCCGATAGACGTCATGAAGAAAATGGGCGAATTGGGACTGCTCGGCATTTTTGTCCCTGAACATTATGGTGGTAGCGGATTCAGCTACTTTGAATATGCAACTGCGTTAATGGAATTAGGTCGTGTTTGCGGCGGAATCGGATTGAGCGTTGCTGCCCACAATTCCCTCTGTACAGGCCATATTTATTACCACGGAAACGAAGAACAAAAACAAAAATACCTTCCGAAACTAGCTACGGGTGAATTTATCGGAGCGTGGGGATTAACAGAGCCGAATACAGGTTCGGATGCCATGCGTATGAAATGTACCGCGGTTCGTGACGGCGACGAATGGGTCATCAACGGAGCTAAAAACTGGATCACGCACGGACTTTCTGGCGATGTGGCAGTTGTATTGATTCGTACCGGAGATTTATTGGATTCAAACGGAATCACAGCGTTTATCATTGAAAAAGGAACTCCGGGATTTTCTGCAGTTAAAATCAAAGATAAATTCGGAGTGCGCGCTTCGGAAACAGCAGAATTAATTTTTGACAATGTGCGTATTCCGCATGCGAATGTAATCGGAGAAGTAGGACAAGGTTTCAAACAAGCTATGCATATATTGGATGGTGGACGTATTTCTATCGCTGCACTTTCCTGTGGAGTTGCCCGTGGTGCTTTCGAAGCATCCGTGAAATATTCCAAAGAGCGTGAGCAATTCGGACAACCGATTTCCAAATTCCAGGCAATTGCTTTCAAACTGGCTGATATGGCCACAGAAGTAGAAGCGGCCGAGTTATTAACCTACCAGGCAGCTTACCGCAAGAACAATAGATTGCACATGACCCGGGAAGGAGCATTCGCGAAGTATTTTGCCTCTGAAGTAGCTGTTAAATGCGGAAACGAAGCCATGCAAATTATGGCCGGTTACGGGTATACGAAAGAATATCCTGCCGAGAAATTTTTGCGTGACGCACGACTCATGACAATCGGTGAAGGTACCTCTGAAATTCAGAAAGTGGTCATCTCACGCGAACTGTTGAAATAGTAGAAACAAGGCATAGTTATCGATTTTGAACTTTTTTTTATAAACAACAATTATTTAAAAAAAAGATTTATATCTTTGCCGCCTGTCTGCCGATAGGGAGAACCAATAAACAAGCATTAAACAGAATTATAGATATGTTAATTATTCCAGTAAAAGAAGGCGAAAACATCGAAAGAGCCCTTAAGAAGTACAAGAAAAAATTCGACAAAACAGGTGTCATGAGAGAATTGCGTACCCGTAAAGAGTATGTTAAATCTTCAGTGATTAATCGTCAGGCTAACATTCGTGCTGCTTATGCTCAACGCATGAAATCGCAAGAAATCTAGGAATAACTGCGAAACAGTATTGAGGGAATCCGTTTGGGTTCCCTTTTTTGTTGATTTAATTTTTGTGGTTTGTTTTGAATGAAACTTTTTCCGCCATTCTCCGTTAGTCGATGTATGACATCGCTCAGAGCCATAGAACAATTTGAAGTATACCTCGCAACCGAAAAAAGGTATTCTGAGCATACGCTGATTGCCTATAAAAACGACTTACAGCAATTCGTTGATTATGCCGAAATCACCGAAGACCGTCAATTGGCAGAAGTGAATCACCAACTCGTTCGCGGTTGGATGGTTGAATTGTTGGAGCAATCAATCGTTCCGCGTTCAGTAAGCCGGAAACTTTCATGTTTAAGATCCTTTTTCAATTGGCTGAAAAAAGAAGGATTGGTAACAGAAAATCCAATGCTGAAAGTCCGTGGACCGAAAGTAGAGAAGAGGCTTCCTCAATTTGTCAAGCAATCAGAATTCACCAACGAACGCATCGACCCCATTTTCGCAAACAATTTCGATGGCACCCGCGACCGCTTAATGGTAGAGCTTTTTTACCAGACCGGGATTCGTTTGAGCGAGTTGATCAACTTAAAGGAGCAAGATGTGGTTTCCACCCATATAAAAGTGCTTGGAAAACGCAATAAAGAGCGTGTTATTCCTATTGGAAAAGAGCTGTTTGAACTCATCTGCGAATACCGCTCAGGTAAGCCTGACGGACCAGATAGTGGTAATCTGTTATTTGTAAAAATAGACGGTGTTAAATTGTCGTCAAAGTTTGTTTATAGGAAAATTAATACCTACCTTGGGAGGGTAACGAACACGCAGAAAAAAAGCCCACATATACTAAGGCATACATTTGCAACTCACATGCTGAACAATGGGGCCGGGCTTGAGACGCTGAAAGAATTATTGGGACATGCCAACCTTTCCGCAACCCAGGTCTATACGCACAATTCGTTTGCACAGATAAACAACATTTACTCACAAGCTCACCCACGTGGGCGTAAAAATTGAATTGTCATGGACATCAAAGTACATTCCGTTCATTTTAAGGCGGATCAGAAATTGCTTGACTTCGTAAATGAGAAAGTGACCAAGTTGCAGTTATTCTTCGATAACATTATTGCCGGAGAAGTGTTTTTGCGGCTGGACAAAAGCTCGGAAAAGGAGAACAAGGTAGCTGAGGTTAAAATATTGATGCCGGGTAGGGAATTGTTTGCCAAGAAACAATGTAAGAGTTTTGAGGAAGCAGCAGATTCTGCTGTGGAAGCATTGCGTAAACAGGTTAAAAAACATAAAGAGAAAATTGCTAGTTAGCAGTGATAATGAATAATTTAGGAAAGGCAGCCGAAAGGTTGCCTTTTTCTTTTTGAAAAAAAAGTAGAAAAAAAACGCTACGCCCCTTGTACGTAAAGATAAGTTTACTACATTTGCAAACCCAAACGGGAAAACACTTAAGAAAAGCGTTCTTTAAAATCATATTTATAAAATTTTAGTGCCGGTGTAGCTCAGTTGGCTAGAGCAGCTGATTTGTAATCAGCAGGTCGGGGGTTCGAGTCCCTCCACCGGCTCCAAGATTTTTGGGGGTGTCGCATAGTGGCTATTGCAGCAGACTGTAAATCTGTCACCGTAAGGTATCGTTGGTTCGAGTCCATCCACCCCCACAAGTTGAAATAAAATTTTTAAGCGGGAGTAGCTCAGTTGGTAGAGCGTCAGCCTTCCAAGCTGAGGGTCGCGAGTTCGAGTCTCGTCTCCCGCTCAATAATTTTATGATTTTAAAGTGCACGCCGGTGTAGCTCAGGGGTAGAGCGCTTCCTTGGTAAGGAAGAGGTCACGAGTTCAATTCTCGTCATTGGCTCATAAGGGAATTCACTCATGAGTATGGGTGAAATTTTGTATTAGTAAGAATAAGGTTTATTAACTACGTAACAAATAAAAACAAATGGCTAAGGAAAATTTTAATCGTTCTAAACCACACGTTAACATTGGTACAATTGGTCACGTTGACCACGGTAAAACAACTTTGACGGCTGCTATTTCTAGCGTTTTAGCGTCAAAAGGTTTAGCTGCGGTTCGCGATTTCTCGTCAATTGATAACGCTCCTGAAGAAAAAGAGCGTGGTATTACCATTAACACGTCACACATTGAGTATGAAACTTTAAACCGTCACTACGCACACGTTGACTGTCCAGGTCACGCGGATTACGTAAAGAACATGGTTACAGGTGCTGCTCAAATGGATGGCGCTATCCTGGTAGTTGCTGCAACTGACGGTCCAATGCCACAAACACGTGAGCACATCCTTCTTGGAAAACAAGTTGGTGTTCCTCGTTTGGTTGTATTCATGAACAAAGTGGATATGGTTGACGATGCTGAACTACTTGAACTAGTAGAAATGGAAGTTCGCGAATTGTTGTCATTCTACGACTACGATGGTGACAATGCTCCGGTTATTCAAGGTTCTGCACTTGGTGCATTGAACGGAGAAGCTGAGTGGGTTGCTAAAATCGACGAATTGATGGATGCTGTTGATACTTATATCGAATTGCCTCCACGTGATGTTGACAAGCCGTTCTTGATGCCGGTTGAAGACGTATTTACGATTACTGGTCGTGGTACTGTTGCAACAGGTCGTATCGAAACAGGTGTAATCAACTCTGGTGAGCCAGTTGAAATTCTTGGAATGGGTGATGAGAAATTAACATCAACTGTAACAGGGGTAGAGATGTTCCGTAAGATCTTGGATCGCGGAGAAGCTGGTGATAACGTAGGTCTACTTTTACGTGGTATTGAGAAATCTCAAATCAAACGTGGAATGGTAATCTGCAAGCCAGGTTCTGTTAAACCTCACGCTGATTTCAAAGCTGAAATCTACGTATTGAAAAAAGAAGAAGGTGGTCGTCACACACCATTCCATAACAAATACCGTCCTCAGTTCTACTTCCGTACGACTGATGTAACTGGAGAGATTTTCTTGACAGACGGACGTGAAATGGTTATGCCAGGTGACAACGTAACAATCAACGTTAAGTTGATCGTTCCGGTAGCAATGGACAAAGGTTTACGTTTCGCTATCCGTGAGGGTGGTCGTACCGTAGGTGCTGGTCAGGTTACTGAGATCATCGCGTAATTCAGAACAAAATAAAAAGTCGAAAGGGGAGCTTTGCCTCCCCTTTTTACGCGGGTGTAGCTCAGCTGGTAGAGTAGTGGTCTCCAAAACCATTGGTCGTGAGTTCGAATCTTACCGCCCGCGCAACTAAAGGAAAATAGCCGTGTCAAAGTTTAAAAACTATTTTAGCGAAACCATTACTGAGATGACTCAGAATGTTTCGTGGCCAACATGGAAGGAATTGCAAAGTAACGCACTGATCGTGGTAGTTGCTTCTGTCATTTTTGCACTATTGGTATTTGTGATGGATACCGTTTTCGGAATCACAAGCGGTGAGACTTGGAAAGGTGCTCTTGGTTTTATTTACTCAATGTTTTAGTCGTAGATTATCATGGGTGATATTAAAAAACGTTGGTATGTAGTGCGCGCAGTAAGCGGGAAAGAGAAAAAGGTGAAAGAATACCTTGATCTCGAAATTTCTCGTTTGAAACTGGACGATTACGTATCGCAAGTGTTGATTCCTACTGAAAAAGTGTTTCAGATCCGAAACGGAAAGAAAATCAGTAAAGAAAAAGCGTATTTACCAGGTTATGTGTTGATTGAAGCGTCTCTTGTTGGAGAAGTTCCTCACGTAATTAAAGGTATTCCAAATGTGATTGGATTCCTGGGTGCTGAAAAAGGCGGTGATCCGCAACCGATGCGCCTTTCGGAAGTCAATCGTATCTTAGGTAAAGTTGACGAACTTTCCGAAACCGAAGAGGAAATGAAAATTCCGTTCGTTATCGGTGAAGCCGTTAAAGTTATTGACGGACCTTTCAATAATTTCTCTGGTGTGATTGATGAAATCAACGAAGACAAGAAAAAACTGAAAGTAATGGTTAAAATCTTCGGTCGTAAAAACCTCTTGGAGCTCAGCTACATGCAGGTAGAGAAAGAAGGCTAAACATGTATTAACCCGCAGAAGTGAGATTACTGATTAAAGCTTCCCTTTAACGCTCACGCTTGACTGCATAATATAAATAACAATGGCTAAAGAAGTAGCAGCATTGATCAAATTACAGATCAAAGGTGGCCAAGCCAATCCAGCTCCTCCAGTTGGTCCCGCACTTGGTGCAAAAGGGGTCAACATTATGGAATTCTGCAAGCAGTATAATGCTCGTACGCAGGATAAACCTGGAAAGGTATTACCATGTGTGATTACTGTATACAGTGACAAGTCGTTCGACTTCGTTATTAAAACTCCACCGGCAGCGGTACAGATCATCGACAGCGTGAAATTGAAAAAAGGTTCGTCAGAACCTAACAAAACGAAAGTTGGTTCCATGTCATGGGATCAGATTCGTTTGATCGCTGAAGATAAAATGCCAGACATGAACTGCTTTACAGTTGATGCGGCAATGACAATGATCGCCGGAACGGCACGTAGTATGGGTGTAACTGTTAAAGGTGGTGAAGCACCCGCAACTAAATAATCGGTAACATCATGGGAAGAATTTCTAAAAAAAGAAAAGAGGTTTTAGCTAAGTATGACTTAACTAAGATCTACACCTTGGTTGAAGCGTGTGATTTAGTGAAAAATGTTACAACTACCAAGTTTGATGCTTCGGTAGACATCAGCGTTCGTTTGGGAGTAGATCCGCGTAAAGCGAACCAAATGGTTCGTGGAACCGTTGCCTTGCCTCACGGAACCGGGAAAGATGTACGGGTACTTGTACTTTGTACACCTGACAAGGAAGCCGAAGCAAAAGCAGCTGGTGCCGAATTCGTTGGATTGGACGATTTCATCGAAAAGATCAAAGGTGGTTGGACAGATATCGACGTGATTATCACCATGCCGTCTGTAATGGGTAAAGTGGGTGCACTGGGACGTGTTCTCGGACCACGAGGCTTAATGCCGAACCCTAAGACTGGTACAGTGACGATGGAAGTTGGTAAAGCCGTTGAAGAAGTGAAGGCAGGTAAGATTGACTTCAAAGTTGACAAGTATGGTAATATCCACACGTCTATCGGAAAATCAAGCTTCGAAGGAGGTAAGATTAAAGATAACGCGTTTGAATTGATCCAGCAATTGGTCAAATTGAAGCCGTCTGCTGCAAAAGGAACATACATCAAAAGTATTTTCATCAGTTCTACAATGTCGCCAAGTATCCAAATCGACGCGAAATCTGTAGTAGCTTAAAATCTTGAAGAATGAATAAAGATCAAAAATCACAGTACATTGACGATCTTGCTCAAGATTTATCTCAAGCAAACGTCTTCTATCTTGCAGACACAGCAGGCCTTACAGTTGAAACAATTAACCAGTTACGTCGTCGTTGCTTCCAACAAGGAATTACTTTACGTGTTGTAAAGAATACCTTGCTAGCAAAAGCGATGGAGCGTGTTGATGGTAGAGATTACGGACAATTACCTGAAGTATTGGGTGGTCCGACATCTATCATGTTCTCAGAAGTAGGTAATGCACCTGCAAAATTGATTAAAGAATTCCGCAAAAAAAGTGAAAAACCACTTCTTAAAGGTGCTTACATTGAAGATGCAATCTTTGTTGGTGACAACCAATTGGATATGCTCGTAGCAATTAAGTCACGTGAAGAGTTGATCGGTGATATAATCGGATTGCTACAAAGCCCTGCGAAAAATGTTATCTCAGGTCTTACAAGTGGTGGATCTAAAATTGCAGGAATCCTTAAAACGCTCGAAGAACGAGCATAACGCTTGCGCTGAAGCTTCAGCGAAGGCACAAGTAATTAAATTATTAAGAACCTTTTTAAATTAAATAAAAATGGCTGATTTAAAACAAATCGCAGAAACGCTAGTAAATCTTACAGTAAAAGAAGTTAACGAACTAGCTACAATTTTGAAAGACGAGTACGGTATTGAGCCTGCAGCTGCAGCTCCTGTTATGATGGCAGGTGGCGGAGGCGCTGGCGCTGAAGCTGCTGCTGAGCAAACTGCATTCGATGTAATTTTGAAAGCAAGTGGTGCTAACAAACTTGCAGTAGTTAAGTTGGTGAAAGAATTGACTGGTCAAGGTTTGAAAGAATCTAAAGACTTAGTTGACGGAGCTCCTACAACATTGAAAGAAGGTGTTTCAAAAGACGAAGCTAACGCTTTGAAGACTCAGCTTGAAGAAGCTGGTGCAGAAGTTGAAGTTAAGTAATTCATTACTTTATTGACAGGAAATAGGTGTCCGCCTCAGGCGGATGCCCTTTCCTGTTTTTCAGCATACAAGAAGAATAAAGTCCTTTCTCAATTAAATATTTTTAACCTTGGCAACAACAAGCAACACATTAACGAGAATTAATTTTGCGTCAAGCAAAAATCAGTTCGCTTATCCGGATTTTCTGGATATTCAGCTTAAATCCTTCCAAGAGTTTTTCCAGTTGGAAACAACCCCTGAAAATCGTGAAAGTGAAGGATTGTACAAGGTATTTGCGGAGAACTTCCCAATTACTGATACACGAAACCAATTCGTGTTGGAGTTCCTCGATTACTTCATCGACCCGCCTCGTTACACCATCGAAGAGTGTATCGAACGTGGTTTGACTTACAGCGTTCCGCTGAAAGCAAAACTGAAATTGTATTGTACCGATCCTGAACACGAAGATTTTGAAACCATCGTGCAGGACGTATACCTGGGTACGATTCCGTACATGACACCTAAAGGATCATTCGTGATCAACGGTGCCGAGCGTGTAATCGTTTCTCAGTTGCACCGTTCACCGGGAGTGTTCTTCGGACAAAGTCGTCACGCAAACGGTACTAAATTGTACTCGGCGCGTGTGATTCCGTTCAAAGGATCCTGGATCGAATTTGCAACAGATATCAACAGTGTAATGTACGCTTACATCGACCGTAAGAAGAAATTGCCTGTGACCACATTGTTCCGTGCAATTGGTTATGAAACTGATAAAGACATTCTGGAAATATTTGGCCTTGCCGACGAGGTAAAGGTGAATAAAGCTAACCTGAAAAAAGCCGTTGGTCGTCGTTTGGCTGCACGTGTTTTGAAATCATGGATCGAAGATTTCGGTGATGAGGATACAGGTGAAGTAGTTTCCATTGAACGTAATGAAGTGATCCTTGATCGTGAAACAATGCTGGAGGAATTCCACATTGATACGATTCTTGATGCTGGTGTGAAAACGTTGATCTTCCACAAAGAAGATGCAAACACAGCTGATTACACCATCATCTACAATACACTTCAGAAAGATACGTCCAATTCGGAAAAAGAAGCGGTAGAGCACATTTACCGTCAGTTGCGTAACGCTGAACCACCTGATTATGAAACGGCAAAAGGAGTATTCGAGAAATTATTCTTCTCTGATGCACGTTACGATTTAGGTGAGGTAGGTCGTTACCGGATGAACAAAAAATTAAACATCGACAGCTCGGAAGAGTCGCGCGTGTTGACGAAAAACGATATTCTTTGCATCATCAAGTATTTGATCGAATTGATCAACTCGAAAGCAGATGTGGATGATATCGATCACTTGTCGAATCGTCGTGTAAGAACTGTAGGTGAACAATTATATGCACAATTCGGTGTAGGTTTGGCACGTATGGCCCGTACAATTCGTGAGCGTATGAACGTTCGTGATAACGAGGTCTTTACTCCAATCGACTTGATCAACGCGAAGACACTTTCTTCGGTGATCAATTCCTTCTTCGGAACCAACCAGTTGTCTCAATTCATGGATCAGACCAACCCGCTTTCTGAGGTAACTCACAAGCGTCGTTTGTCTGCACTAGGACCAGGTGGACTTTCACGTGAGCGTGCAGGTTTCGAGGTACGTGACGTTCACTACACACACTACGGTCGTTTGTGTACCATTGAAACACCGGAAGGGCCGAACATTGGTTTGATTTCTTCCCTTTGTGTATTCGCCAAGGTAAACAAACTAGGGTTCATTGAAACTCCTTACCGTTCGGTTTCCGCCGGTAAAGTTGATACGACTTCAGAGCCGATCTACTTATCTGCCGAAGAGGAAGATGAACAAATGATTGCCCAGGCAAATGCATTGGTCGATGAGAAAGGAAATTTCCTTTCTGATTTGGTTAAAGCGCGTTACGAGGGTGATTTCCCGGTGGTAGCACCGAAAGATTTGAGTTTGATGGACGTAGGTGCCAACCAGATTGCATCGATTGCAGCATCTTCTATTCCGTTCCTGGAGCATGATGATGCCAACCGTGCATTGATGGGATCAAACATGCAGCGTCAGGCTGTTCCGTTGCTGAAACCGCAGTCTCCGATCGTGGGAACGGGTATCGAGCAATTGGTAGCACGTGACTCCCGTGTATTGATCAACGCTGAAGGTCCGGGATCTGTTGAATATGTTGACGCGAATGAAATCGTGATCCGTTACGACTGGTCAAACGAAGATAAACTGGTAAGCTTTGACAGCGAAGTGACACGCTACGGCTTAACGAAATTCCAGAAAACAAACCAAAGCACAACGATCAACCTGAAACCGATCGTTCGTAAAGGTGACCGTATTGAGAAAGGACAGGTTCTTTGCGAAGGATATGCAACACAAGGTGGTGAATTGGCACTTGGACAAAACCTCAAAGTGGCATTCATGCCATGGAAAGGGTACAACTTCGAGGATGCGATTGTGATTTCTGAGCGTGTAGTACGCGACGATATTTTCACGTCTATCCACATCGATGAGTACGCATTGGAAGTTCGTGATACGAAACGTGGTATGGAGGAATTAACTTCCGATATTCCGAACGTTAGTGAAGAAGCTACAAAAGATTTGGACGAAAACGGTTTGATCCGTATCGGTGCCGAGATTAAAGAAGGTGATATCCTGATTGGTAAAATTACGCCGAAAGGTGAAACCGATCCGTCGCCGGAAGAAAAACTTTTGCGTGCCATCTTTGGTGACAAAGCGGGTGATGTGAAAGATGCTTCTCTGAAAGCAGGCCCGTCGTTGCGTGGTGTGGTGATTGAGAAAAAATTGTTCTCACGGGCAATTAAAGATCGTAAATCAAAAGCGCAGGACAAACCGGTGTTGGAGGTATTAGATACTGAATACGACAAAGATTACGCTGTATTGAAAGAGCGTTTGGTGGAGAAATTGATGTCAGTTCTTGGTGAGCATAAATCTGCCGGAGTTTTCAATAACTTCAAGGAAGAAATCATCAAGAAAGGAACGAAATTCGCTCAGAAAAACCTGATTGCAATTGATTATACGATTGTAAATCCTACGGCTTGGACAAGCGACCAACACGTAAATGCCTTGGTGAGCCGTGTATTGCACAACTTTACCATTAAGGCAAATGACTTGTTGGGAATCTACAAGCGTAAGAAATTCCACATTTCTGTTGGAGATGAGTTGCCTGCAGGTATCGTGAAAATGGCCAAAGTTTATGTTGCTCAGAAACGTAAGTTGAAAGTGGGTGATAAAATGGCGGGTCGTCACGGTAACAAAGGTATCGTTGCTAACATCGTTCGCGCTGAAGACATGCCATTCCTGGAAGATGGAACACCGGTAGATATCGTATTGAATCCATTGGGTGTACCTTCCCGTATGAACCTTGGTCAGATTTATGAAACAGTTCTAGGATGGGCAGGTGAAAAACTGGGTGTGAAATTCGCTACACCGATTTTCGATGGTGCGAAACCATATGAAATCGATGAGTGGACAGCTAAAGCGGGCGTTCCGAAATCTGGTAAAACTTACCTGTATGACGGAGGAACCGGAGAGCGTTTCCACCAGACTGCAACAGTTGGTGTGATTTACATGCTGAAACTATCGCACATGGTAGATGACAAAATGCACGCACGTTCAATCGGACCATACTCATTGATTACACAACAACCATTGGGTGGTAAAGCCCAGTTCGGTGGTCAACGTTTTGGTGAGATGGAGGTTTGGGCACTCGAAGCATTTGGTGCTGCGAATATCCTTCAGGAAATCCTGACTGTGAAGTCGGATGATGTGATGGGCCGTGCGAAAGCTTACGAATCCATCGTAAAAGGAGACAACATTCCTGAACCGGGAATCCCAGAATCATTCAATGTATTGTTGCATGAGTTGAGAGGTCTTGGTTTAAGTATCTCCATGGATTAATTCCCGTCCCGATAGCTATCGGGATCGGGGGAAATTTGTCGAATTGATTTAAAGAAAACAATAGAATGGCTTACAGAAAAGAAACACCAAAAAAACAGAGCGCCTTTAACAAGATTACGATCTCGTTGGCTTCTCCGGAGTTAATTCTTGAGCAATCAAGTGGTGAGGTACTCAAGCCTGAAACGATTAACTATCGTACTTACAAACCGGAACGCGACGGATTATTCTGCGAGCGTATCTTCGGGCCCGTAAAAGATTACGAGTGCCACTGCGGTAAATACAAACGTATCCGATACAAAGGAATCGTTTGTGACCGTTGCGGGGTTGAAGTGACAGAGAAAAAAGTACGTCGCGAGCGCATGGGCCACATTTCATTGGTGGTTCCTGTTGCACATATCTGGTACTTCCGCTCATTGCCGAATAAAATCGGTTATATGTTGGGCTTACCAACCAAAAAACTGGATCAAATCATCTATTACGAGCGTTACGTTGTTATTCAAGTTGGTATCGCTACGAATCTGGATGGTTCTTCATTGACCGAAAAAGAATTCTTAACCGAAGAAGAGTACCTGGATATTCTGGATACACTTCCACGTGAGAACCAGTATTTGGAAGATACCGATCCAAACAAATTCATCGCCAAAATGGGTGCGGAAGCATTGTACGATTTGTTGCGTAAAATGAATTTGGACCAATTGTCGTATGACTTGCGTCACCAGGCAAACAACGAAACTTCTGTGCAACGTAAACACGAAGCATTGAAGCGTTTGCAAGTGGTTGAGGCCATGCGCGAATCACAAACACGTATCGAAAACCGTCCTGAATGGATGATCGTGAAAGTAGTTCCGGTAATTCCACCTGAATTGCGTCCGCTCGTTCCGTTGGATGGTGGCCGTTTTGCAACTTCGGATTTGAACGACCTTTACCGTCGTGTAATTATCCGTAACAACCGTTTGAAACGATTGATCGAGATCAAAGCGCCGGAAGTAATCTTGCGTAATGAGAAACGTATGTTGCAGGAAGCTGTCGATTCATTGTTCGATAACTCACGTAAAGCATCTGCGGTTAAGACAGAATCAAACCGTCCGTTGAAATCCCTTTCCGATTCATTGAAAGGTAAACAAGGTCGTTTCCGTCAAAACTTGTTGGGTAAACGTGTGGATTATTCAGCACGTTCGGTAATTGTTGTTGGACCGGATTTGAAACTGCACGAGTGTGGTTTGCCGAAAGACATGGCTGCCGAGCTTTACAAACCGTTTATCATCCGCAAGATGATTGAGCGTGGTATTGTAAAAACCGTAAAATCTGCTAAGAAAATCGTTGACCGTAAAGAGCCGGTGGTTTGGGATATCCTTGAAAATGTATTGAAAGGCCACCCTGTACTATTGAATCGTGCTCCTACGCTTCACCGTTTGGGTATTCAGGCGTTCCAGCCGAAATTGATCGAAGGAAAAGCAATTCGCTTGCACCCGTTGGTAACAACAGCCTTCAACGCCGATTTCGATGGTGACCAGATGGCGGTGCACTTACCTTTGGGTAATGCCGCAATCCTGGAAGCGCAGTTGCTGATGCTTGCATCACACAATATTTTGAATCCTGCCAATGGTGCTCCGATTGCCGTACCTTCTCAGGATATGGTCTTGGGTCTTTACTATATTACGAAAGGCCGCACAAGTACACCGGAACACAAAGTAAAAGGTGAAGGCGGATTGTTCTACTCTCCTTCTGAAGTGATCATTGCTCACAACGAAGGGAAACTGGATATGCACGCGCCGATCAAGGTGAAGTCGTATGATTTGAACGAAGAAGGTGTTCCTGCTTTGATGATGATCGATACTACTTGTGGTCGTGTATTGTTTAATGAAGTAGTGCCGCGCGAAGTTGGTTTCATCAATGATGTATTGACCAAAAAAGCGTTGCGTGATATCATCGGACACGTATTGAAAGTTTGTGGAACCGCTAAAACAGCGAAATTCCTGGATGATATCAAAGAATTGGGTTACCAAATGGCCTTCAGAGGTGGTTTGTCGTTCAACCTGGAAGATATTATCATCCCGAAAGAAAAAGAAGTATTGGTTGCCAAAGCCGAAACGGAAGTGAAAGACGTAATGATGAATTACAACATGGGTCTTATCACCAACAACGAGCGTTACAACCAAATCATTGATATCTGGACGCACACCAACTCGCGTTTGACGCACACGTTGATGGAGCAATTGAAGAATGACAACCAGGGATTCAACTCCATCTATATGATGTTTGACTCCGGTGCGCGTGGTTCCAAAGAGCAAATCCGTCAGCTGTCAGGTATGCGTGGATTGATGGCGAAACCGCAAAAATCCGGTGCTTCTGCACAAGAGATTATTGAGAACCCGATCCTTTCCAACTTTAAGGAAGGTCTTTCGATCCTTGAGTACTTTATCTCTACTCACGGTGCCCGTAAAGGTTTGGCCGATACAGCATTGAAAACGGCCGATGCGGGTTACCTGACTCGTCGTTTGGTGGATGTTGCACAGGATGTGGTAATCAACGTAGACGATTGCGGTACATTGCGCGGACTCATTGCTACGGCATTGAAGAAAAACGATGACGTGGTTGAACCGTTGTATGACCGTATCGTTGGACGTACTTCTGTACATGACATTTACCATCCGGATACCGAAGAGTTGATCGTGAACGCAGGTGAACTGATTACTGAAACAGTTGGTGAAACCATCGACAAAGCTGGAATCGAGGAAGTTGAGATCCGTTCCGTATTGACGTGTGAAATGCGTCGCGGTGTATGTTCGAAATGTTACGGACGTAACCTTGCTACTCACCGTCCTGCACAGGAAGGTGATGCAGTTGGAGTTATTGCTGCACAATCGATCGGTGAGCCGGGGACACAGTTGACACTTCGTACATTCCACGTGGGTGGTACTGCATCGAATATCGCCGATGAATCTGACTTGAAAGCGAAATCTTCAGGGCGTTTGGAAATCGACGAATTGCGTACCATTGAGCGTAAAGCGGAAGACGGAACAATCAAAACCATTGTGGTTGGACGTTCTGCTGAGCTTAAAATTACTGATACGAAAACGGGTGTATTGTTGATGACGTCAAATGTACCTTACGGTGCTGAGATGATGTTAACTGCTCCTTTGACTGTGAAAAAAGGTGATGTGATTTGTAAATGGGACCCGTACAATGCGGTAATCATTTCAGAGGTTTCAGGTAAAGTAGTGTTCGAAAACATTATTGACGGTGTTACTTACCGTGAAGAAGTGGATGAGCAAACAGGATTTACCGAGAAAGTAATCATCGAATCTCGTGATAAGAAGAAAAACCCTGCGATTCACATCGTTGATGCTAAAACAAAAGAAGTACTTCGCGAATACAACATCCCGGTTGACTCACACATTTCGGTAAGCGAAGGTGATAAAGCAGAAGAAGGGGTGATTTTGGTGAAAATTCCACGTGTAGCCGGTAAAACCGGGGATATCACGGGTGGTCTTCCACGTGTAACGGAGTTATTCGAAGCACGTAACCCATCAAACCCTGCTGTGGTTTCTGAAATCGACGGTATCGTTGAATTCGGTAAGATCAAGCGTGGTAACCGCGAAATTCAGGTGACATCGAAAAATGCCGATGTACGTAAATACTTAGTGCCGCTTTCGAAACACATCCTTGTACAGGAAAATGACTTCGTTCGTGCAGGTCAGCCGTTATCCGACGGTGCGATTACACCAAACGATATCCTGAACATTCAGGGGCCTACCAAAGTACAGGAATACATTGTAAATGAAATCCAGGAGGTTTACCGTTTGCAAGGGGTGAAAATCAACGACAAACACTTCGAAGTAATTGTTCGTCAGATGATGTTGAAAACGGAGATCGTTGATGCAGGTGATACACGATTCCTTGAAGGACAATCGGTTCACAAAGCAGACGTGATGGAAGAAAACGACTCAATCTACGGAATGAAAGTTGTTGTAGATTCAGGAGAATCTCCGGAATTACGTGCAGGTATGATCGTTACAGCTCGTAGATTGCGTGATGAAAACTCACAATTGAAACGTGCCGACAAACAATTGGTTGAATCACGTGATGCAGTTCCTGCTACGTCGACTCCATTGTTGCAAGGTATCACACGTGCGTCATTGCAAACTCAGTCGTTCATTTCAGCTGCTTCCTTCCAGGAAACAACGAAAGTATTGAACGAAGCTGCGATCTCAGGAAAAGAAGATCATTTGTTAGGCTTGAAAGAAAACGTGATCGTTGGTCACTTGATCCCGGCCGGTACAGGTGTTCGCAAGTTCCAGAAAGTGATCGTTGCCAATCAGGAAGAATTAGACGCGATTCAGTCGTAATTCAGGATAATTTAAAAGAAAGAACCCTTCTTTGCTTCGGCAGAGGAGGGTTTTTTGTTTGGATAAAAGTTTGAAACATCATACCACGAAAATGCATTTCAAACTTGCCACAGATGTCGCAGATTTTCACAGATAAAACCTGCTTAATCAAGTTACAAATTATACGCTGGCGTATAATTCAAAATCTGTGAAAATCTGCGACATCTGTGGCCAATAATTATTAAAAATGATTTTCCCTGGCTTACTTAGGCCAAATCTGAACGTTCATTACATCTGACGATTCCCTGTTCTTCGCAGAAAGTACTGATTCACCAGGAAATCGAACGAAACGGCTACCAAAACGGACGTCGAAACAGGAACAGCCAGTTTGGTGTAGGTAAGGAACTTCTGTTGGTTCATCTGCTCGAAAATGAGCTGATACCCGAATACAACCAAGGGCGTTAACACAATAAGTATCGCTACCGTAAGAATTAACCGTGGAAAAAGACGGTTGTAGAGAATAGGATACACTTTGAAAATCCACTTCGATAAAAGAAACAACGGAAGTGTAACGAGAAACAGGATCGGGTAGACGGTGAGTGTACCTATAACGAGTCCCCAAAGTGAACGATCTGTTGCAAAGAACAGGAAAAAGAGCAGGAAAATCAGGTAGGGTCCAAAAACACATCCGATTAAAATGGAATAGAATCTCCGTTGGAGCTGGTTACTTTTTCTGCTCATGGCATAAAGATTTTTACAATTGACAACTAATTTGATGAAATAAACCGGATATTACACCCTTGTTAAGAACACTTAACTTTGATTATGAAAAATCTGGTATTCATTCTCCTGTCAACAATTGCAGTTACGAGCTGCAGTTCCCTGAAACTGGTAAAACTCTTAAAACAAGGTGATGTAGAACAACCTTCGTTCACATCCGAAATTCCCTTCGAAATGCGGATGGGATTAGTGGTTGTAAAAGTCAATATCAATGGCAAAGATTATGATTTTATGGTCGACACCGGTGCACCGAATCTGGTAACCAAAGAACTGGCAGCCGAGTTGAACCTGAAACCCAAAGTAGAGCGGAGAACCGGCGATTCACAAGGCAAAAAGGAAGTGCTCGAGTTTGCTGAAATGCCTGAAATGCTGATCGGAGGTGTACATTTCATCGAAATGGGAGCAGCAATTGCCGACCTCAAGCGTTCCAACGAAATTGCCTGCCTCGATGCCGATGGTTTTGTAGGCGCAAATCTCATGAAAGAAGCCGTTTGGCAATTTGATTACGAGCGAAAAGTCATTACCATTTCCGATACTATTTCTGCGTTTGAAATTCCGGCTGATGCCTACCGCATTCCGTTTACGCCGGCCGCCTCTTCAACACCGTTGATCGACATTACCTATGACGGAGAAACGGATAAAAGAGTCACATTCGACACCGGTTCCAATGGTTTTTTCAACGGTTCACCTACCATCCGCAAATCCTTGCAGTCAACGGGAAAACTCACCAATTCAGTGGTTGCTTACGGTGCCAATTCATCCGGATTGTACGGAATGGGTGACGGCGATTCGTTGTATCTCTCAATGGTTTCGGAAACCAAGTTGGGCAACCTGACCGTTCCGGAACAGGTTGTTTCTTTTGGCAGCGGAGCGCGTACCATCGGCACCAAATTTTTGAAGCATTACCGCGTTATCATCGATTGGTCGGCCAAAGAAATCATTCTCATTCCCACCGACAAGTTTGTAAACAACACCTACGAAAGTTTTGGCATCAGCCCATTCTACAACAACGATCAACTGGAAGTACGTATGGTCATGCTCGGCTCCGAGGCTGATAAACTGGGCATAAAACTCGGCGACCGCATCCTGGAAGTCAACGGCAATGACATGCGTGTCTTTACCAAAGACATGTGGTGCGATGTGATCAACAACGGTTTGGTTCCCGAAAGTGATGAAATGGTAACCTTGCTGATTGATCGTGACGGAGAAGACCTGAAAGTGCAGCTGAATAAAAAGGATTTGATGAAGTAGTTAGCTAAAGATAGAACCTGGTAAAAATTGGATGAAGGCTTTTTGAAACTCATTTTTTTGAGTATCTTAAAGTATGGCAAAGAATAAAACGATCACTGTTAAAGGAACCGAAATCACCGTTCATCAGGGTGAACAATCAGATTATATTTCGTTGACGGATATAGCAAGGCATAAGAACTCTGAAAATACGGATGATGTAATCAAGAATTGGCTGCGAAATAGAAACACTGTTGAATTATTGGGTTTTTGGGAGCAATTAAACAACCCCGATTTTAAACCCGTCGAATTCGACGGGTTTAAAAAACAAGCAGGACTGAATAGTTTTGTGTTGACTCCTAAGAAATGGATTGAGACGACGAATGCTATTGGAATTATTTCTAAATCGGGCAGGTATGGGGGAACATTTGCACACAAAGATCTTGCGTTTGAATTTGCCTCCTGGATCTCCATTGAATTCAAACTCTACATTATCAAGGAATTCCAACGCCTCAAAGAAGAGGAAAATGATCGCTTACAACTGACCTGGAATTTACAACGAACATTAGCCAAAGTCAATTACCGCATTCATACCGACGCCATCAAAGAATTGATAATCCCCAAATTGGTAGGCAAACAAGAAACGAGCTTGGTTTATGCCAACGAAGCCGATTTGTTAAACGTGGCTCTGTTTGGTAAAACAGCTCAAGAATGGCGCAGTGAAAATCCGGAATCAAAAGGTAATATTAGAGACGAGGCTACTATTGAGCAGTTGGTTGTGCTTTCTAATTTGGAGAGTATGAATGCCGTATTCATCCACAATGGCTTAAGCCAACCGGAACGACTGATCCAACTGAACAGCATGGCAATTACCCAAATGAAATCACTGTTGCAACATGTAGCGGTAAAGAAACTGGAGTAAAGAAGTGTCTACGTAAAAGGACTTCGAAAGAGGTCCTTTTTTTGTTTTGGAATAGTAGGTAAATCTACTTCCTCCCTTGAGAAGAGCATGCGTAGCATGTGAAGACGAAACAACTACAAACGTTAGTGCGAAAGTTGTGAGGAGGATAGAGGGGGGGGCAAATCCATACAACCAATTGCGTTAAACCGCAATGAAATTACCGTATTTATACGGTTGATGGTTTGCGGTGGAGTTGTTACGTTTAGCGCGGCGATAAAACGAACAAAGAAGTTACACCTGAAAATGAAGTTAATGAAATTGGTTTTTAAGTGTAAAAACGATTTTAACTGATTGTAAATAATTGTTGAGTTTCGTCAATTATTAAGTTAGCGGTCATGCTAAATAAACATACAGATTCAAATGAGTAGATTTCAAGCTATAGAAAATACACTTAAAGCTATCAATGGTACAGTTTTTCAAGAGCTATGCGATAGTTACTTGAAATTAAGAAACCCCAATTTTCTTGCTTTTTCACGAACAGGTAGTCAGGTTGGAAAGCAGAAAACTACTAAAGGAACACCAGATTCATTCTTTCTTCTACCCAACGGAAATTATTTATTCGTTGAAATCACAACTGATATAAGCACGAAGGATAAATTATCAAATGATATTCTGGCGTGTTTTGACTTTAATAAAACTAAAATACCTATCAACAAAGTTGAAGAAATCATCTTGTGTTTTAACTGGAATATTGACCAAAAAGAAATACTCAAATTAAATACAGTAGTAAAAAGGTATAACAACAATACAACGGTTCGTTACTTAATGCTTCAGGAGTTAGCAATTGAACTGCACTTAAATCATAGAGACCTTACTCATGAGTATTTAGGATTGCCATTAGACACGGGACAAATTGTCTCAATTGAAAAATTTATTGAAGAGTATAACAGAGCATCAAGAGGAATATCAACTCCATTAGACAATACATTTTTACACAGAGAAAGAGAATTAAAAGAACTCAAGGATACAATACTTCAAAACGATTTTGTCATTCTAACTGGCGCACCCGGAATTGGTAAAACCAAATTAGCAATTGAAGGAATAAAAAGTTTTCTCTCTGAGAATTTAAATTTTAGTGCTTACTGTGTTTCTTACAAAAACAATACTCTGCTGGATGACCTCTTCCAATATTTTGATTCAGAAAAAGATTACATCCTTTTTGTTGATGATGCGAATAGAATTGATGCTTTCAGCCAAATTACTGGTTTCTACAAGGCAACAAGAAAAGGAAAACTAAAAGTTCTAATTACTGTTCGTGATTACGCTTTTCAAGACATTGGAATACTTTGTCAGGAATTCGCTCCAAAGCGACTTGACTTATTAAAGTTTACTGACGAGCAAGTCATTGACATCATAAAAGCCAAGCCATTTGATATTTTACATTCACAATTTCACAAAGAGATTATCAGAATCGCTGACGGAAATCCACGACTTGCGATAATGACTGCTTTGTTAGCAAAGGAACATCAAGATATTAATGCACTGCATGATGTGTCAGATTTGTTTGAAAAATATTTTTCAACTTTTATCAAAGACGATGGAGAATTTTCTAAGTTATTAAATATTCAGTGCCTTGGTTTAATTGCGTTCTTCTTTACGATTCCCTATAAGAACAAAGAAATTACAAGCCAAATTCTTAACCACTTTGGAATTGATTATTCTGCTTTCATAGATGTAATAGACAAGTTGGACAAATTGGAATTAATAGAGATTCAATTTGAGCATGTAAAAATTCCAGAGCAGAATCTTTCAACTTATTTCTTCTACAAGGCATTCATTAAAGATGGTTTACTGTCATTTGAAACGTTATTGAATAACTATTTTGAGAGCAACACCAACCGTTTTAAGGATTGTGTAATTCCAGCGAATAACACTTTTGGATCTCAAAATGTGATGGATAAACTGCGACCTTTTTTACAGAGCTTTTGGGGAACAATAAAAACAGATAATGAAAAGGCATTTAAGTTCCTCTCTACATTTTGGTTTTATCTCATTAATGAAACTTTAGAATTTATTTATTCGCTTGTACAGTCATTGCCTACGGTTTCCAATCCAATATATAAAGTCACATATGAGAACAATGCTTTCTCATACGACAAGAATAATGTGGTTGAATTGGTTGGAGAGTTTTTCCGTTTCCCGAACAATTTGAAAGATGCAGTCGGCTTAGCGTTTGAATATGCGAGAAAGAACCCAAATGATTTGCCTGAATTGATTCACAAAATCAGAGAGCAAATGTTATTTGATTTCGAGGATGAAAGAATTCGCTTTATAAGACAGGTTGTGCTATTTCAAATTCTTATTGATGGATTAAACAAGAAAGACGATTTGTTTTCAATTAGTTTTTATGAATTAGCAAAGACATTTCTCTCTTTTAAATTTCATCAAGCAAAAGGCGGTAGAAATCATTCTTTTTACTGGTATGATTATCCAGTGCCAAACTCTCAACCAATACAGCTGTTTCGCAAACAAATTTGGGAAGCATTAGAAACAAATTTTGAAAACTATCCGATCAACTCATTTGAATTATTGCAGAGTTATTCATGCGTCAGACCCGATGTTTCAAAGGAAGTGATGGAATTTGATATTCCATTTTTACGCGCAATTATAGAAAAATATTTAACCCCGAATTCATTTGAACATTGCCGTTATGTTCAAGACCAAATTCGCTGGTGCAAAAGAAATTCAGCTACTCATCCTTGGTTTGAATTTTTAGCTACCAAGTTTACAAATCCAACTTACGAAACATTTCTGAAAATTGATTGGGATAGATTTCGTGATAAAGAGATGTATGAGTTTGACAACCACGATGAGTATCAAAAACTAAAAGAAACAGAAATTAGAACTGCTTTTGTATTCAGCAACTCAGAAGAAGTGAAAAAATTCTATGAAATATTTGTTTATCTAAAAAATCTTGCTAATAACGATTGGGGATATGGACAAACGCTTGAATATGTAGTTGATGAAAACTGCACAAAGAATTTTGACTTAGGTTGTCAGTTGCTTCGCCTGATAATTGAAAAGAATAATGAAGTTAATCACATTCCAAGAATGGTTTTCCGAAACCATTTAAACACAAAGGAAAAAGCCGCGAAAATTTGGAACATTATTCAAAGTGGAAGTTCAAATCAAAATAGTTTGAACGGTATTGCAAATAATGCAAAGCAGTTTTGGAAAATTCTTACTGAACAAAAATTTAATTTTTCGGAGGTATGGAAGAAATGGAAAGTATTGAAGCGCCAATCCTTTAACCACAAGGAACTTTGGGAACTTTCATTTTATGATTACATAGCAGATGACTTGCTGAGTAAAGAATATGTTCAGGCACTTGTTGACACGATTAGCAGTATGACCAATGCAAATACAATTCACTTTGACCGCTTGCAGCGGTTCTTAAAATTTGAACCAAACTTATTTCAAATAATTTTGAGAAAAATTGTTGAGAAGAATGAAAAGGAAGGAACGAGATTACAAGTTTGGATGGACTTCTTCAGTGAACACTTTGAGCGGTTAGGAAATGATGTTGAACTAATAAAGAAAGCATATTTACAGCAAGGGAAAATTCATAATCACTTTGATTACCAAGGGAAAGGTTTCTTGAATATCTTAAAGAAGGATTCCAATTTCATATATGAATATGTTAGCGACTTGTACTCTGTAAAACACTTTGGACTTTCAGGAAGTCATAAAGATTTATCGTTTGTATGGAAGATTGAAAACATTGAACCAGTGTTAGTCAAAGTTTTTGAATTGATTCTTGAAAGAGAAGATTACTTTGGAATCTCAGACCATTTTTGCAATTCCTTTTTTAGAAATCTCCAAGGCGATGAAAAAGAAAGAGCCAAAATATTTCTTTTGGAATACTGCAAATTCAATAATGCAGATTCAAACAAAATGAATATCGTTGTTGACATAGCACGACATTCTATGAGAGAACTCTTTGAGGAAATTTTATTCTTATTCTTAACACTTAACCAAGACCGAGAAACATTTTCCAAAATTTGGTGGAGAGGTAATGGAACAAGTGGTTCAGGAAATGTTATCCTGTCGGATATTGAAGCAGCCGATTGGAAAAACATTCTTTCAATCGTTGAGAGGTCAGACGCGGGTATAAAACTACTACCTATAAAGCAATATTTAAACGAACGGGTTGAATCCTGTTTGAGAAGTGGAGACCGTGAGCGTTTATGGAGATTTACGGAGCAACATTAAAAGAAAAGCACGAACCGCTAACACGGCTTGGTAAAAGTGATGGTTTTGTGCTCCGCAGGCAGTTTTGTGTAAGATTCAATTAAAGTGCTCCGCATCAATCCGCCGGAGGTGGATGTTAAAAGCCTGCATATCGAAAATCCGCAAACCGTTAGCGATCAGCAAAAAAAACGTAAAACTAAACCCTCATCTTCCTATTTATCATATAAACCGCCCCAATCCCAATCACACCACCCACAATCGTGTGGATTTCGATCTTCTCGCCAAGAATCGCCCACGCTGAAAGCGCCGCGGTAAACGGAACCGTGAAAATAAAACTACTGGCTTTCTCGGCGCCTATTTTAGCCGTGGCGAAGAAATACATGGTAGTGGCAAGTGTCGTTACGATAATACTTCCAAAGAGCAGATTGCCCCAAAAGTTAAAGTCTTTGATCTGTACCAAACGTACCACTTCTGAGACGTCCATAAACGGAAGCAGGAACAGCAGCGTTGCCACATACATCCACCACGAGAAAGCAAACGACGAACCGTATTTGCCCGCTTTTGAGGTAAACTTGCTCATCACCGACCACAAGAAAGCGCTGAGCAGGAATAAACCGTTCCATGGATTGGCCAAAATGTTCACATTCGTCCAGATCTCGAGCATGATCAAGCCGGCAATGATTCCAAGCGAAATGCCGATGGTTTCATTCACGTTCGGGCGCTTCCAGTCAATGAACATTCCCAGGATATAGGCCATGATCGGATTCATCGTAGTCACCAAAATTCCGCCCGCGCCGGCATTTCCGGTTTGCAAGCCTTTGAGGAATGTGTAATTATAGACTGCCATCAGTGCGGCCGAGATCAGTACAAACGGAATCCCTTTGCGCGAAATTTTAATCGGAATTTTCAGAATGACCATTAACAACAGTAAACTCACGATCACCAGGATGTAGCGGAAAATCCCCAGTTCAATCGGTGTTCCGAAAGCAGTAAGCACACCACTTGATGGCCAGCTCACTCCCCAAAGCACCATGCTTACAATCATGGCGAAGGTAAGGTTGGTCGATGTTTTTTCGGGAGTTCCGTTCATGAAATATACTTGTGTTGCAAAAATACGCAAAGCCCCACAGGTACGACACTAAGAATTGCCGGATTTTTCCTGAACAATCGTTAAAATTCCTCGATCACTTCCATTGCTACCCGAAAGCCGCGAAAAGGCGATGTTTCAGTTGTTGAATCGTAGGTTTCTTCGGCGGTGTTTTGCAGGTAATAACCGGTGTCGTTCCAGCTTCCACCTTTGGTAATTCCGTACTCGGCAACCATTTCTTCGATATTTCCGGCCATGTTGTACAATCCGCTGAGACCCGGGAAAAAGCTGTAAACCGGCGTTGTGATATCGGAGCAGTCATTCAGTTTTCCAGGAGTATTGATACAAGTATAACCTGGCGATCCGATGTAAAAACGATTCCGGATCGTATCGGATTGATAAATCAGTGTACCTTCAATGGTCTGTACCGAAGCCTGATCGATCATTTTGAAATTCGCCAGCCAGTTACCGGTACTATGCTGCAGCGAATGAGGAAATCCACGGGCTTCCCTTGCCCACGGAAAAATGGACTCATAAGCTTTGTAAACGATAGACGTCATTTCTCCTTT
Organism: Candidatus Fluviicola riflensis; assembly: GCA_002243285.1. Taxonomy (GTDB): domain Bacteria; phylum Bacteroidota; class Bacteroidia; order Flavobacteriales_D; family Crocinitomicaceae; genus Fluviicola; species Fluviicola riflensis. Next base: position 442,684 of record CP022585.1, read on the forward strand.
TTCAGGTTTTTGATATTCTGCTCCCGAAAGCGCGGCATACAGCCATTCGTTTTTTGTGGGTAAACGGAAGTGCACCTTCTTGTATTTACGATCCGGATTTTCATTGTAACGATCCGTCAGCCAGGCACAGTAATCGATGGCTTGCTGATGTGTAATCCCCACCAACGGATAATAGCGGTAAGCCGGGTGACGCAGGTAATATTCCAGGTAACCCTGATTGTACATACGTTTTGTTGTCCAGACTGTGGTGTCCGGCAATGCGGGAGCATACTTATCGTAATTCTCGCGAGTCAGCCAATACAGGTACTCCAGGTAATCAAAATTACAAACTTCATAAGCGCTGATGTAAAAAGGAGTAACTTTAAACATGTTAGGTTCCGGCGAAGGATTGAAGGGCACATCTACATCTCCACTATAATCCTTCAGGTAAACTGTTCCGCTATCCATAAACACCATCCGGGAGTCTACTATAGCTTTCCGGTATTTTTTTTCAGCATTCTTTTGGGCGTAAACAAAAGAAGAGCACAGTAGAGAGAGGAAAAGTAGTAAGCGCAGCATAAAAACGTTTTTCAGAGAAACGGAAATTCCCTCAACTCGTTACAAATAGCAGTAAAACTTATTTGAGGAGGTTATTCCCCAATGGCATTAAGTAACAATCGCAAGAGAACAAGGTGCATTAAGCGCAATAGAATCTCTGTTTGAGCTCAGCTATCGGGTTGTTTGTAAAACAAACCGTTAATGGCGTTTTGCGAGTTGGGATGAGATAGCTTAACAAACCGTAGTTCTCAAGATTGGGACTTACAGCCTTGATTTTTTGCCTACTTTTTTATCAAGAAAAAAGTAGGGAGTAATGGCGAAGTAGTTTACCGAAACCGAAATTCGAAACCAAGTCCATCCCTGCGAAGCCAAACCAACTCTGCATCCAACTGCTCCGCAAGCGTCACGATCAATTGCAACCCCAAACTGCTGTTTTTGTCGATATCGTAATTTTCGGGCAAACCGATGCCATTATCTTTTACCACCAGCACAAACAGCTTGTTTTCTTTCGTAAAAGAAATTTCAATAATTCCCTTCCGATCAGGAAATGCATACTTGTAACTGTTGCTGATGGTTTCGTTCAGGATTAATCCAATCGGAATCATCCGGTCTGCTTCCAGGATAATGTTGTGATCGATATCGAGTTGAAAATCAACCTCCACGTTGCTCATGCAAAAAGAGCTTTCGAGTCCCAGGATCAAATGGTGAATGTAAGTGGTAGAATTAATGTTGCTTAAATCTTTGCTTTGGTAGAGCATTTCATGAATAATCGACATCGAATCGATCCTGTTCTTGCATTCGCGAACGAGTTCCAGGAAAACCGGATCTGTAGAATTGGCAGCTTGCAGGTTCATCAGACTGGCAATGATTTGCAGGTTGTTCTTCACCCGGTGATGCACTTCTTTCAGCAGCGATTCTTTTTCTTTGATCGTCACCACCGAGTTTTCCAGTTCCTCGCCCAGCATATTTACACCTGCGGCGATGGAATCAAAGACATCGTTGTTCGAACTAACTTCGGTTTGAACGTTAAATTCCAACCGCGCATACGACATGATCACATCTAAAATTGAATTGGTTCGCTCCTGGATATACTGATCGCACTTCTTTATCATCCTACAGATTTCTCAGCCATTGAAGCGCCTCTTTTTCATCCAGGAACAGCTTTGTAGATACAGCGGGTTTATTGATTCCAAGAAAAAAATTGCCGACCACTTTACTCACCGCAGAATCGATTAAGATCGCAAAAGCAATGGTATTGGTATCTCTTCCATTGGCCGTAAAAAAGGCGCGGGCTTCTCTCGAAATGGATTGGATTCCCCTTGAATCAATCAGCAGCGGAAACTTTTCGTCGACAAAAAAGCTGTTGACTAATATGGAATTCTCCCGTGCATCTTCCAGCGTGACTACGGCATTCTTTTTAACCCGCGTGCGGGCAATTCCATCAGCACCCATCCAGGTATGATAACACTTCAGTTCATGTGCAGCAGAGGGAATTTTCATAATTCCAAAAATAAGGAAAAACACAAGCAAAAGCAGGGATAATTATGGAATCTAAAAAAAATGCTGAACCCGTTTATTCCACTGATATCGGGAAACTAAAGACTTGGTCGGGAAACAAAATGTGTTTGGTTTTGTCCATTCAGCAGTTGACTAAATAGGAAATTCCAACCGGAAAACCGTTCCTTCATTACGTGATTCCAACACAAAATGACCTTCCAGCTGCAAAGTAAGCGCTTCTACAATTTCCAGCCCCAGCGAATTGCCTTTTTCGGTGGTTGTAGACTCTAATCCCGGCCCATTGTCAATAACCTCCAGCACAAACTGCCTGTGATCATTCGTAGTACGTACAATTAACTGTGGCTGCTCGATAGAAGTGAAGGCATGTTTAAAAGCGTTATTGATCACTTCCGATGCAATCAGGCCCAAAGGCACAGACCGGTCGATATCCAATTCGGAAGGGATCACTTTAAAGATACAATTCACCATTTTTTCAGGCGAACTAAACGCTTTTTGCTGCAATTCGAGAATGTCTCTCAGGTACGATTGAATATTCACCTTACCCAGATCGGCATCTTGCTGATACAGGTTTTGGTGCATCAATGCAATGGATTGAATGCGTAATTTACTTTCCTGAAGTGCCTTGATGGCATTGGGGTCGGTAAGCTGTAATTCTTGCAGGTTCAATAAACTGGAAATAATCTGCAAACTGTTTTTTACGCGATGATGCACTTCTTTTAATAACACTTCACGCTCGTGCAATGCTTTGTCGATTTGACTGTTTTTGAGCCTGACCTTTTGATTGGTGATCGCGAGTTTGCGATTGAGCGTGCGAATTCTGCGGTTGTATAGAAAAAAGAGAATGAGTAAAATAACCAGGATGCCCATTGCAATAAATGCAGCATAAGTTTGGCGGGTTTGTGCATCCAGTTTCCGTGATTGGTTGGCAATGGTACGCTGATCGATTTTTTTCTGGTATTCTACTTCCAGCTGCGCGATGTACTGATCATTCTCACTGGTAATGATCGAATCTTCATATGCATGCGACAGTTCAGAAAAATAAAGGGCTTTTCGAAAATCCCCCATTTTTTCATGCGTTTCCTTGAGTCCGTTGTAGGTAATCCGAATATCCGAAAAACTGCCGCTTTTTAGGCTCAGGTCCAGGCATAAATCGAGGAAGTACAGCGACGAATCATAAAGCTCTTCCTTGCGAAAAACCTCAGCCAGGTTGTAATAAATATATAATTGAGAAGTTTCGTTCTTTTGTGATATATACGTTTTAAGCGCTTCACGGTAAGCCGTTTTTGCCTTTGAATACATTTTTTCTTCACTGTAGATGTTGGCGATGTTATTGTTTATATCCGCTATGTTCAGGTAAGCTTTCAATTGAATGAAATAAGTTTTGGATTGATTGTAATAATTCAAAGCAGTTTCATAATCACCTTTGTCATAAGCATCATTTCCCAAACCGTTGTAGGCTTCTGCAATGGTCTTTTTGGCGTTGATCTTTCGCGCCAGGTGAAGCGCCTGAACATAATCTGCATGTGATTTTTCATACTTTCCCAACGCTGAATAATTGTGGCCCATAAGCAAAAAAGAGGCGGACAAACCTTCGGTGTGATTGTGGCTGTGAAAGAGTTTCCTGGCACGCAAAGCATATTCCAGTGAAGATTTATAGGATCCGCGATAATTCTCAATCCGGCCTTTTCCCCAAAGTACCCGGGCGCGTAAAGTGTCATTTTTACTCGTTTTGGATAAACGGAGTGCCGAGTCAATAATTACCGTTGCTTCTACCAAATCGTAACGACTTAGTTTGTTTGCCTTGCTGACAAGCATCATTATCCTTGCTTCCTGGCAATGACCGTTAAAACACCATAAAAACACAATAAAAAGCAGGGGTGCGCGCATGTTAAAAAGCTGAAAATGTAGCAGTTGTTGAGGTAAAAGTACTTCTTTTTAGCTAATTACGATTTCTATAGTTGAAAACTTTCAGGATGCTTGATTTGAATGAATCCAAGCCGGGAATTATGAATAGCAGAATCATCAATTATCAAGGAGTACTTCCTTCATAATTTTCGAATTCATAATTGATAATTCAAGGATGCGTAATCCAACATCAAAAACATTTGGTTACCTTCGTCCTATTAGTACAGATCACGATGGAAAAGAACGACAATCAGTTAAATATTGAGCTATCCGAGGAGTTAGCCGAAGGAATTTATTCAAATCTGGCCATCATCACGCATTCGCAGGCCGAATTTGTCACCGATTTTATCCAGATGATGCCGGGTATGCCCAAAGCAAAAGTCCGTTCCCGTGTGATTATGTCGCCGCAAAACGCGAAACGTCTGATGCGCGCGCTTGCTGAAAATATTCAGAAATACGAACAGGCAAATGGCGTAATTGTTGATACCGAAAGCACACCGTTTCCACCAATGAATTTTGGAGGACCGGCTACTCAGGCATAATCTGCTTAAAAAGCTGCATTCACAACAATCCGAATATGAAACTATTTTTAGCAATTACAGCGCTTTTGTTCACGTTTACAACAACAGCTCAAAGCAAGCAAACGGTCGTTATTAAAACACCGAACACGTGTAACCATTGCAAAATATGTGAAACTTGCGGCGGAAAATTGGAAACGGATCTGTACTTCGTGCGTGGAATCAAACTGGTGACTTACAACGAGGTCGATCAAACAACGACTGTCGTTTACAAATCCAAACTGATCACACCGGATAAAATCCGCCAGGAAATCGCCAAGCTGGGTTTTGCTGCCGACGACATTCCTGCCGACCCGAAAGGTTACGAACAGCGCGATGGGTGTTGTAAAAACTGATACTTCATACCGGCCAACGATCCATTATTTCCCCCACAGATGCGTTAGCCTCAGGCTAACGCCCAAGTCGAAAATTAATGAAAACCGCTGAGGCGGATATTTGTAAACATTTTGTTGGCTCCTTCATTCGTTCACGTGTCTGCCTTAGGCTGATTCGTGGCTGAAAAATTATGCGCTGATTATCGTTTACAAAGGCGCTGCCGTTAGGAGCGCAAAAATCTGCGCATCTGTGGGAGCCTATTTATTGTTTTTGTGGTTGGCTGCAATTATTTTTAGACAAGCCTAATTTTATTATTTATTTATCTGAAATATATTTATATTTGTATCGAAAAATCGGTCCAAATGAAAATTAATACATTCCTTTTTCTTGTCTTTTCCGCATTGGTGATCTTCGTCTCCTGCAAAAAGCTTATGCCGGGCGCGGCTCCCAATAGTGAAGTATTGGATGGGCCGGTTGAAGGATTGACAACCGAAGAAACAGCGAGGTTTTTAAAAGGTGATGCCGCTTTCAGTGAAGTATTTACTTCCGGTAAAGGATTGGGTTCCACGTTTGTTGCGTCTAGCTGTATTAGCTGCCATGCCGGTGATGGAAAAGGACATCCGTCAACAACACTTACACGTTTTGGGCAACCCGATGAATTTGGTAACCTGTTTCTGGAATACGGCGGACCTCAATTACAAAACAAAGCACTTCCGGGGTATCTGCCCGAGCAAATTCCTGCCGGAGCAACTTTCTCAAAATTCACACCACCCGCCAATACCGGATTGGGTTTCCTGGATTACGTGACCGATGCTGATATAATGGCTATGGCCGATCCGAACGATGAAGACGGCGATGGCATTTCAGGAGTTCCCAACTGGATTACAGTGCCCGGTTATGTGACACTTCGTCCCAATGCAATTTCACAAAACGGAAAACACATTTGTCGCTTCGGGAAAAAAGCTGCGGCTTACGACCTGCTGCACCAAACGGTAAATGCTTACAACCAAGATATGGGAATTGCATCTGCTTACAATCCCATTGACGTTTATACGCACGAGGCAATCGATCCGGAAATCAGTACTCAGGCAGTGCAGGATGTGGTTTTTTACCTGCGTACGCTCAAAGCGCCTATTCCTAGAAACCAGGATGATCCGGAAGTAATCCAAGGCAAAGCGATTTTCAACCAGCTTAATTGCGTCGGTTGCCACAAACCAACATTAACAACCGGTTATTCACCTATCAAAGCGCTGTCGAACAAAGAATTTCATCCTTTCACGGATTTGCTGCTTCATGATATGGGAGCCGGATTGAACGACGGTTATACCGAAGGAAGTGCGAAAACAGCCGAATGGCGTACACCACCACTTTGGGGACTCGGATTATCTGCACTTTCTCAAGGGGGAGCGTTTTTCCTAATGCATGACGGACGTGCTCACAGCATTGAAGAAGCTATTCTCCTTCACGGAGGCGAAGCTGCCACAAGCAGAGGATTGTACCAAAACCTGGATGAATCGGATAAAAGTTCATTGATCACTTATTTAATGTCGCTGTAATGGACAGACGTGATTTTATGAGATCATGTGGCTACGCCTGCCTCAGCGGAATTGCCATTACGACCATTCTCCAAAGCTGCGCGACCGGTAAAATTGTGTCGGGTACCATCGATCAATCTGAACTGCTTGTTGATTTGGCCGATTTTGAACAAATGAAAAAAAAGGAGCAGAGCTTTCGGAAATACATCATCGTTCGCAACGAATCCTTGCAATTTCCACTGGGTATTTACCGGTTCAGCGAAACCGAATACACGGCGCTTTACCTGAAATGCACGCATCAGGGGGCTGAATTGCAAGTGTTTGGCGACAAGATTCAATGTCCGGCACATGGAAGCGAATTCAGCAATCGCGGAGCGGTAGAAAGTGGCCCCGCATCAGAAAAACTGCGCGAATTCCCGGTTCGGATCGATAATAAACAACTAAAAATATCCCTGGTATGAGCTCTGTTAAAAAGAATGTTGAATGCTTAATTTTGAATGTTGAATTGGGGGCTTCCTTCAACATTCAACACTCAACATTCAAAATTGCACTGCTGCTTGTGATTTTAGGATTCAGCTCACTGGCTACCGCCCAGGTCGACAGTTCCCTGTTTGTCCGTATTCCAAAAGACACCAGCAAACCTGCGCTGAACATGGATGCGATCTACAACCGTCCGTTTCTAACTCTTGGAAAATCACCTGTTGCCATTGGTGGTTACCTCGAAGCAAACTGGCAATACCTGGTTACCGATGGTGTTACCGAAGGACATCAATTCCAGGCGCGCCGGATGACCCTATTTGTTTCTTCAGCCATTACGCGCCGTATTAAATTTCTGAGTGAAATTGAGTTTGAAGAAGGCGGAAAAGAAATTTCCCTTGAATTTGCTTCGCTCGATGTGGAATTTTACCCGCTGATCAATTTCAGGGGCGGAATTATTATGAACCCGATCGGAGCGTTTAATCAAAACCATGATGGCCCGAAATGGGAATTTGTAGACCGTCCGATTTCTGCCACACAAATGCTGCCCGCCACCTGGAGTAATTCCGGGTTCGGTCTCTACGGAAAAAATTACAAGGGAAACTGGATGTTTGGTTACGAAGCCTATTTGTCTGGCAATTTCGACAATTCCATTATTGATAACGAAGAAAACAAGACCTTTCTTCCTGCAGCCAAAGCCAACCCTGAACGTTTCGAAGAAATCAACAGTGGCCTGCCTTTGGTAACGGGAAAAATTGCCGTTAGAAACAGGAAAATTGGCGAGTTGGGCCTTTCCTACATGGGAGGTGTGTACAACAAGTTCCAGGACGACGGCTTACAACTAGACAAAAAACGACGGGTTGATGTATTTGCCGCAGATTTCAACACCACCGTTCCGAAAATCAAAACAACCATAATCGCTGAATGGGCATGGGTTTTTGTAGATGTTCCCGGAACCTATACCCAACAATTCGGCGACCGGCAATACGGCGGGTTCATCGATATTGTTCAACCTGTGTTGACCCGAACGATTTTCGGCTGGAAAAATGCAACGCTTAACCTTGCGTGCCGTTTCGAATACACTGATTGGAACGTTGGCCGCTTCAACGAAACTGGTGGAAATATTTCAGAAGATGTATGGAGCATTGTTCCGGCAATCAGTTTCAGACCAAGTCCACAAACTGTATTCCGTTTCAACTACCGCTATCTTTCTCAACAGGATATTTTAGGGAATTTACCCGCACTTACCGGAGGTTTCCAGTTAGGGTTTGCTACTTATTTCTAGTAATCATCGTTGTTTTCATTTTACCGTTCATCAGCTAATTTTGTGGAAATGGAACTTCTGCTTTATTTTTGCGTATAGTGCTTCGGGATCGGCTATAAACAATGACCGTTTCTTGTGAACTGCTAATAAATCAATGAAAATGAGACAATTGATGATAGTGATTGTTTTGCTGCTGGCCATTTCAGGGTGCACCAAATATACAACACCGCGCAAAGTAGAAAAACGATTAGGCGAAGGCACATGGCGCATCACTTCGTTTACAATGGGAACAGAGGTAATAACCTTAAACTATGCATTCTATACCTTTGTGTTTGATAACGACGGACAGGTTGAAGTTCGTGAAGGAACTACTGTAGACGGTACATGGGAAGTGGGAAATGATAAAAATCCCGCCTTGCTTTACCTCAGTTTTCCGGCAGTGGATGGCCTCGAATACCTTTCCGATGACTGGCAGGTACTGGAAATGAAGAAAAACCTGATGAAGCTTAAACGCAATACAAACAGTAGTACAACTACTCTGGTGACCTTTGCAAAGCAGTAGTAAACTCCTTATTCAACAATAGCTGTGAACAACTTCACACAAAAGTGTTGCGAATACGGTTTAAGCTGTTAATTTTGTAGAAATGCTGAACGGATGACCGAAGAATTCAGAACATACATTGAACAAATCCGCAATAAATCGCGCGAACTGCACCAACAGTTGGTTGTAGAGCGTGAACGTTGCAGTTCATTGTCAACTGAAGTAACACGTCTGGAGGAATTATTGCAAGAGCATACTTCGACTATTGAAGAGCTTCGCGCTCAGTCGCAGGAATTGCAGCAATTGCTGAACGAACAGCGTGAACAAGTCCAACAACCGCAGGAAGATCCCTCAAAAGATCTGGCGATTGATGGGTTGGTGAAAGAAATTGATTTCTGCATACAACAATTAAAAATAGTGAATGAGTAAAGTGTCCTTAAAAGTGGTTGTGGCTGGTCGTACTTACCCGCTTACGGTGCAAGCATCGGAAGTGGAGAAAGTGCAACGTGCTGCAGACGATATCAATAAGGCCATTAAACAACTTCAGGAAAATTTTGCTGTTAGAGATATGCAAGATTTATTGGCAATGACGGCATTGCAGCTGGCTACTAAAAGTGGTCGGGCTGTTGCCTCTGCAAACAATACAACGGCTCCGGATTATACCGAAGTCACAGAAGAACTGAAGCGCTTAGCTGAAGATCTTGACGTGTTGTCATAAGCCGATAGTCATTCTTTTCCCACTTGTTTGCGTGAATCATCCCGTAAGCTGTGGGAATTTTTATTTTATAAAAACAAGATGGAATTAATTATAGGAGGATCAATCGGACTGGCGGCAGGCACGCTAGTCGCTTATCTGATCCAGATTACCATGCTCAAAAAACGAAATGAGCAAGTAGTGAAAACTGCCGAACTCGAAGGCGAGGCGTTGAAAAAAGAAAAAATCCTTCAGGCGAAGGAGAAGTTTCTGAAACTCAAGGAAGATCACGAAGAAACAATGAAAGACCGCGAGCGCCGCATGCAATCTCTCGAAGATAAAGCGCGTGGCAAAGAAAAAGCCGTGAATCAGAAGTTGGAAGAATTGGCCCGTAAGGAAAAAGACACCGACAAAATTCAAACGGAACTCAATTCAAAATTGCAAGCCAACGATCTGCGTCAGCAGGAATTGGAAAAATTGCACAATAAACGCGTTGCGGAATTGACCAAAATCACCGGAATGTCTACCGAGGATGCCAAAAATATGTTGATGGAATCGTTGAAAGATGAAGCCAGAACTGCTGCAATGGTCCACATCAAGGAAATCACCGAAGAAGCGAAACTAAACGCCAATCGCGAAGCAAAACGGATCGTGATCCAAACCATTCAGCGCGTGGCTTCCGAGCAGGCAGTTGAAAATGCGGTTTCGGTATTCAACATCGATTCCGATGAGGTAAAAGGACGAATCATTGGACGAGAAGGACGAAATATCCGTGCCCTTGAAGCAGCAACCGGAGTAGAAATTATCGTTGACGATACGCCGGAAGCAATCATTCTTTCGTGCTTTGACCCGGTTCGCCGTGAATTGGCCCGTTTGGCGTTGCACCAATTGGTTTCCGACGGACGGATCCACCCGGCTCGTATCGAAGAAGTGGTGGCCAAAACCAAAAAACAACTTGAAGAAGAAATTGCCGAAACCGGCCGTCGTACCTGTATCGATTTGGGTATCCACGGATTGCATCCTGAATTGACGCGAATGGTAGGGCGAATGAAATACCGGTCCAGTTACGGACAAAACCTTTTGCAGCATAGTCGCGAGGTGGCGAATTTGTGTGCTATCATGGCAGCTGAGTTGGGCCTAAACGTGAAAATTGCCAAACGAGCAGGATTACTCCACGATATTGGTAAAGTGCCTGACGAAGAACCGGAATTGCCACACGCGATCTTGGGGATGAAAATCGCTGAGAAATACGGCGAAAAACAAGACGTATTGAACGCCATCGGTGCTCACCATGACGAGATCGAAATGACAACGCTTATTTCGCCGATCGTGCAGGTATGTGATGCGATTTCTGGAGCACGTCCTGGCGCACGTCGCGAGGTGGTTGAATCGTACATCAAACGAATCAAGGAACTGGAAAGCCTGGCTTTGTCTTACGACGGTGTCAACAGCGCATTTGCGATTCAGGCTGGACGTGAATTACGTGTGATGGTAGAAAGCGAAAAAGTGACCGACCTGCGTGCAGATGAGTTGTCATTCGCTATTTCTCAGAAAATACAAACTGAAATGACTTATCCTGGTCAGGTGAAAGTAACCGTGATCCGCGAACGTAGATCGGTTAATTACGCTAAATAATGATGAAACGATTCCCTGCCAGTGTTGAAGCTTTAAAAGGAAAACACATCCTGGTGACAGGCGGTGCGGGATTCATCGGCTCCAACTTAGTAGAAGCGTTGCTCAGTTTAGAAGCTCGTGTAACGGTTCTTGATAATCTGGCAACCGGTTTTGAAGAAAATCTCGAAGAGTTCGCAGGTAATGCGAACTTTTCGTTTGTTAAGGGCGATATCCGAGATGCAGAAACCTGCAGCAAAGTACTCAAAGGAATCGATGCGATTAGCCATCAGGCGGCGCTCGGTTCAGTGCCACGCTCCATTGAGTTTCCGCTCACAACACACGATGTCAATGCTACCGGATTTCTGACAATTTTACAAGCCGCAAAAGAAGCAGGTATTCACCGCTTTGTGTATGCAAGCTCATCATCGGTTTATGGTGACAGCCTGGCTTCGCCAAAAGCAGAAGGAATGGAAGGCAATGCGTTATCGCCTTACGCGGTTAGTAAGCAGCTCAACGAACAATATGCCGGTGTGTATTACCGTTTACACAACATGCAAACAATTGGCCTTCGGTATTTTAATGTCTTCGGTCCGCGCCAAAACCCGGATGGTGTTTACGCAGCAGCGATTCCTAAGTTTTTGGATAAAATGAAACACGGTGGCGAAATCATTGTGAATGGAGACGGCAACCAAACCCGCGATTTCACCTTTGTGCAAAATGCCGTTTTGGCCAACCTGTTGTCCTTATCTTCGACCAATGAGCGTGCTTACGGTCGTGTTTACAACGTTGCTTGCGGACGCAGTCTTACGCTGAACGACGTCATCGGAAGTTTGGAAGACGGTTTAAAAACTTCAGGTATTTCTCCTGTCCATTCATTGGTTTACGGTCCCAAGCGCGTTGGTGATATCCAGGATTCGCTGGCTGATATTTCAGCTATTCACCAGGCAATCGGGTACGAACCGATTTTCACTTTCGAAGAAGGCATCAGCCGGTACCTCGCATTTAACGGGTAATGTTGCAGAAACTTCGTCAATCCGAATTCCTGAAATCGGTTCTCGTATTGATGACCGCTTCAGTGGTTTCTTTAGCGATTAATGTACTCATCAGCCCGATTCTCACACGTATCTATTCGGCTGAAGAGATCGGCGATGTCAATCTCTACACGCGCATTGTAATCTTCATTAGCACAATTGCCACGGTTCGTTACGAATTGTCACTTCCCATTGCCAAACAGCAGCTACACGCTTTTCACCTGTACCGGTTAACCTACCGGATCGCGCTGGTCATCCTTACGGCAATCGGAATTGTTGGTTTGTTGTACGCACTGATTAGGCCGGTCGGAGCTTATTCGATGTGGTTTATGCTACTGGTGATCATTGGTGCTTATTTATCGGTCTGGATCAACATCGGTACCAACTGGGCCATTCGTACCAAAGGCTTCAAACGCATTTCACAGCAACGGATTACGGCTTCCGTTGTATCGAACGGTTTAAAATGGCTATTTGGTGTCATCGGCTGGAAAACTTACGGATTGCTGGTGAGTATAAGCCTTGGTTACCTGGCCTCGTCGGTCGTGTTTATGATCGATTTCGTGCGACAGAAAAAAGTCTACCGCTCGTATAAAGCCAATAAGCGCATGCGGGTTTTAAGCAAAGAATACCGCCAGTTCCCGATCATGAGTTTACCACATGTGATGATCGATTTGGGAGTTGATTTATCCATGGCGTCGCTCATCATTGCCTTTTACAGCAAAGCCGATTTCGGATTGTTCAGCCACGCGTACGGGTTATTGAAAATGCCCATCAGTATTGTGGGGCAATCGATCGGACAGGTGTTTACCAATCGTTTTTCGGAATTAATGCACAACCGCCAATCGGTAGTTCCGCTTTTCCTCAAAACCACACGCACCTTATTCCTGATTTCCATTGTGCCGTTTGCAATCTTGTTTTTCTTCGGCGAACCCATTTTCGCATTTGTATTCGGCAAAGAATGGGCAACTTCGGGTGCTTATGCTTCCATCATGATTCCGTGGCTGATGCTCAACTTCCTGCTTTCGCCTATTTCAAGCCTGCCCATGATCCTAGGCCGGCAAAAAGAAGCTTTGATCATCGGGATCATCAGCGGAGCGGGGCAGTTGCTTATTTTCGGGGCGTTGCCGAAGTTCAGTGCTTATTTCAGCGATTCATTTGAACATGTTTTATGGGCAGCTTCCGGTTTTCAATCGGTTTTACTGATAGCGGTTTTTTATGTGTATTACCGTTTTGCGAAGGCTGCGGATCAAAGGCGATGAGCAAACATTTAACCACATAGAGCACATTAGGAAATATAGGTTTTGAAGCGTTCACGCTTTGCGTTCTTTGCATCTTTGCGTTGAATATTTCTTTTGGCATTTCTCTTTATGATCTATTGTGCCCTATGTGGTTAACTTTCTTTTATCTTTGCTTACTCTAAAAATCGAATAGATACATGCTGGTTACACTAACACGTTTTCTAAAAAGCAATAGCCTGTTTTGCATCAACATACTGGTTTTATTACTCTTGCTGTTCGGTCTGTTGCAAACTTACGGAACCACCTATTTGCCACAGATTGGTATTTATGCAGTGGCATTTGTGGGGTGTTACTTTTTATTCAGAAAACGGTTTTCCAACTGGAGCTGGAGTTTGAAAGAAAATTCCATCGACAAGAAATGGTTGCTGCGTTCGCTTGATGCGCTCATTGTTTTTACGATCATCTTTCAAGTGATTCATTATTATGTGATGGGAAACGTACCTGTGGTGAAAGCCATGTTGTCCACGGATTATTACCACATCACGCAAATCAGGCAGGATATCAAAGCTGTCGATAGTTCGCTTATCAACTATACGTCTTCGTTTTTGCTGAAAGCCATTGTTCCTTTTTTACTGTTTTTATTGTATTCTATTGATAAAAAACGGTTTTGGCTTTATTTCTTGATTTCCGCATTTTACGCCCTTGCGCTGATGCAAAAAGCATTGATCGTAACGATTTTAATGCCGTTGATCATTCATTTATTGCTCAATCGCAAGTGGTGGCGGGCGCTCTTTTTTGTGGGCAGCTTCATGGCTGGTATTGTGTTGTTGGTTCTAACGACTAATCCGGCACTTCGTCCGGCACCATTTGATTGTGGAACTTGTGAAAATTCAGCTCCTGAAAAGGATAAGGATGATGAACGGGTTGCATCTGCAAAAGTCGCCGAGGGACTTTATCACCGGGTTTTCATAACCACAGGCGAAATTGTGGGAGACTGGTTCCACTACATTCCTGATTCCATTCCTTATGGATATGGAAACGGTTACCGTTTGGGAGCCAAGTTTTCCGGTAACGAATACATGGATTACGCAAGTTTGGTCTATAAAAAAATTCGCCCGATGGAAGCCGAAATGGGCTTTGACGGAACAGCTACGGCCGCTTATTTTATGTACGACTACGCCAATTTCGGAAGTTGGGGATTGGCAATCGCTGGAATTTACCTGGCGGCTTTCCTTGTATTTGTGAACCGGCTGTTTAAAGACGATTTTCACAACATGTTGTCACTAAACGTACTTTTCCTGTTATGGCTGAGTTCTGCACGGTTTACTTCCACGCTCCTTTCAGGTGGATGGATGCTGATGTTGCTGCTCTATTGGTTCTATCAACCACTCATTGCCGAATTCAACCAAAAAAACCTTGCTGAAAAAACTGCTTAATCTGTTCAAAACCGGGAATAACGATGTGCTTATTCTGATGCTGGGAACGGTGATTTCGCAAGCTGTTCCGATTTTAGCGTCGTTTGCGCTGGCACGGATCTACACCCCGGACGATTTCGGTTTATTCCAGGTTTACTTTAGCATCTCAATGGTCGGTACGGTTTTCATGACCATGCGCTACGAAATGGCCATCATGCTGCCGGAAAACAAAGAAGATGCGCGCCATGTATTTGTACTGTCGTGCCTGATTTCACTGGCATGGTCGGTGGTGATTCTGCTGCTTGTGCTCTTGTTCCGGCACCCGTTTGCGGCCTTGCTTAAACAACCTTCGCTGGCCAACAGTCTGTTCGTTTTGCCCTTCACCTTGCTGGTGATCGGTGTGTACCAAAGTTTGAATTACTGGAGCAATCGCAATAAGCAATACAAACGTTTGTCGTTTAGCCGCGTGGCGCGTTCGGTGAACAGCTCGTTGCTCAGTATCGCTTTCGGTTTTGTGTCCTTTATGAAATCGACAGGATTGATCATTGGCGACAGTTTGGGACAAGCTTCATCTGCCTTGTTTTTGGGCGCACGTGTGATGAGCGACGAACCCGGATTGTTTCGCAATGTGAGCAAAGTCAAGCTGAAAGAAATGGCTGGCCGTTACCGTCAATTCCCCTTGTTTAATGTGCCTTCCGGTTTGCTGGAAAAACTATCCGGAAATTTACCGGCGTTGATCCTTACACCTTTTTTTGGTGTGGCAATGGTTGGTTTATTTGGGATGTCACAACGGATGATCAGCGTTCCCGGAAGCGTGGTGGCGCGTGCATTTGGTGATGTATTTCGTCAATCTGCCACCGAACAATACATCCGGAATAAAGAATGCAAACAGTTGTTTTTGCAAACGTTCAGGAAACTGGCCATTCTCTCGGTACCGGCGTTTGTGGTCTTGTTTTTTGTAGTGGAACCGTTGTTTGTGTTTGCTTTCGGCGAAGAATGGCGCGAAGCAGGAACGTATGCACAGATTCTCATGCCGATGTTTTTGCTCCAGTTTATCGTGAGTCCACTCAGTAACATGTTCCTGGTAGCCGAACAACAAAAAAAGGATTTTTTCCTCCAAATTTGTCTATTTTTGGGCATATTATCGGCGCTCTACGGCGGCTATTATGTGTTCAACTCACCCAAAGCAACGCTGGCTTTATACAGCGGAGTTTACAGCTTAAAGTACATCGTAGAATTGATTTTATCATACAGTTTCAGCAAAGGAAAACAACATGCAGGATAACGAAAACAGACCTTATCAGCAATGTACGCGGTGTATCATGGATACAACCGATCCGGAAATTTCATTCGATGAAAAAGGGCAATGTAATCACTGTACCGAATATTTCAGGTTGGCCCCGCTGTACATTTATAACGGTGAAGAAACGGATCGTGCGCGTGAAGCATTGATCGCCAAAATCAAGGAAGCGGGTAAAAACAGCGACTATGATTGCATGGTTGGCGTGAGTGGTGGCGTTGATAGTACGTATGTTGCGTATATGGCGAAGAAATTCGGACTGCGGATCCTGGCATTTCACTTCGATAACGGGTGGAACTCGGAACTGGCAGTGAAAAACGTCGAGAACATCGTCAAAAAACTTGACATCGATTACCAGACCTGGGTAGTAGATTGGGAGGAATTCCGCGATTTGCAGATTTCGTTCCTCAAAGCGTCTGTTGCCAATGCCGAAATCCCTTCCGATCACGCGTTCCTGGCTGCGACGTATCATTTGTGTTCCAAATACAACATCAAGTATTTCCTGAGCGGAAGCAATTTCGCTACCGAAGGTATTTTACCGAAAAGCTGGGGATACAATGCCAAGGACGTAAAACACCTGAAAGGAATTCATAAACTTTTCGGGAAAACAAAATTCAAAACCTATCCGTTACTGGGCTTTAACCGCGAGTTTTATTATACCTATGTCAAGAAAATCAAAATGGTGCGACTGCTCAATTACATTCCATATGTGAAAGAAGACGCCATGAAAGTGATCCAGGATGAACTTGGCTGGGTTTACTATGGTGGAAAGCATTATGAATCGGTATTTACGCGCTTTTTCCAAGCGTATTACCTGCCACATAAATTTGGTTATGATAAACGATTAGCGCATTTATCTACCTTGATTTGTTCCGGTCAGATGACCCGCGAACAGGCGTTGGAGGAAATGAAAAAAGATACGTATCCGCCCGAATTGCTGGCAGAAGATAAAGAATACGTGATCAAAAAACTGGGAATGAATGCCGAAGAATTTGAAGCGATTCTCAACGCACCGCCCAAGAGCTACAAGGAATATCCAAACGATGAAAAGCGCCTGAAATTCATCTACAAAGTATACAATAAACTCAGAGGAAGATAATGATTGCCATCATTGATTACGGATTGGGGAACCTTGGCTCGATCAAAAACATGCTGAAAAAAATCGGCACGGAAGCGGTCATTACCTCCGATTTGGAAGTGATTGCCAACGCACCGAAACTCATTTTGCCGGGTGTTGGCGCGTTTGATAATGGGATGTCGAACTTGCATGAACGCGGTTTGGTGGAATTGTTGAACCGGAAAGTAGTGCAGGAGAAAACACCGATTTTGGGAGTTTGTCTCGGTATGCAGCTTTTCACCAACAAAAGTGAAGAGGGTAAACTTCCCGGTTTGGGCTGGATCGATGCCGAAACGGTTAAGTTTGGCACTAACGACCGTAAATTTCCGGTACCGCACATGGGCTGGGAATACGTGACGCTCCAAAAGGAAAGCAAGTTGTGGGACGGTATGTATGAAAAGAATAAATTTTACTTCGTGCATTCGTATTATGTAAAGTGTAATCAACTGTCGGATGTATTATTGACGACAAATTATGCTCACGATTACGATTCCGGATTTGAAAAAGACAATATCGTTGGTGTGCAGTTTCACCCCGAAAAAAGCCACAAATACGGCATGCAATTATTCAGAAACTTTGTGAATCACTACTAATGGCTATTCCGAGAGTTATTCCCGTATTGTTGCTCAAAAACAACGGATTGGTAAAAACCACCCAGTTCAAGGACCCGAAATACGTCGGCGATCCGCTCAACGCGGTAAAAATCTTCAACGAAAAAGAAGTCGACGAATTGATTTTTCTCGATATCCTGGCAACACCTGAAAACAAAAAACCACCATTGGAATTTTTGAAACAGGTGGCCGAGGAATGTTTTATGCCGCTTTCTTATGGTGGAGGAATTCGCTCGGTGGATGAAATCCGGGACATTCTGAAAGTTGGAGTAGAGAAGGTGATCATCAATACACACGCGGTCGAAAATCCTGACTTTGTGAAACAAGCCGTTGAACGCTACGGAAGTTCTACGATCTGTATTTCCATCGACGTGAAGAAAAACTTTTGGGGCAAATACGAAATCCACACCAAAGGCGGAAAACACAACACGAAGATCGATCCGGTGAAATTTGCACAGGACATGGACGCTGCCGGAGCCGGAGAAATCATGATCAATTCCATCGACCGCGACGGAACTATGAAAGGCTACGACGCCGAACTGATCAAAAAAATCACTGCTGTGGTCGGAATGCCCGTTATTGCCTGTGGCGGAGCGGCTTCGGTAAACGATCTTTCCATCGCCATCAACGAGTGTGGAGCAGCTGCAGTAGCCGCCGGAAGTATGTTCGTATTTCACGGAAAACACCGCGCTGTGCTTATCAGTTACCCTGAACAAAGCGATCTCGACCGCATTTTTAACCAGGCATAATCATGGAACGGTCTGCAATCAAAGTCTGCCATTTTACTTCTGCCCATCCTGCCGACGATGTGCGCATTTTCCACAAAGAATGTATTTCACTCGCCGAAGCCGGTTTCCAGGTGTATCTGGTTGCTGCCAATGCTGAGGAAAAAACGGTAAACAGTGTGCAGATTGTCAGTGCAAACGTTCCGAAAGCTGGTCGTTTTTCACGGATGCTGAAAACTTCACGGGCGGTTTATAAAAAAGCACTCAGCTTAGACGCAGATATTTACCATTTCCACGATCCGGAATTATTGCCTTACGGCTACATGCTGAAACGAAAAGGAAAAAAGGTGATTTACGACGCGCACGAAGATGTGCCGAAACAAATTCTTGGAAAGTTTTGGATTAACAAACACCTGCGCACGACGGTAGCTGTTTCGTTTCGTACGTTTGAAAACATCATTGCCAGAAGGCTCGATTATATTTTTACGGCAACTCCTTTTATTCGTGATCGTTTTGCGGAAATCAACCCGAAAAGCACCGATATCAATAACTTCCCGTTGCTGAGTGAATTACTCGACGAAACCGATTGGGCAACCAAAGCAAACGAGATCTGCTACATTGGTGGAATCTCACAAATTCGAGGCTTGGAACAACTCATCGACGCGCTGGCTTATCTGCCGGAAGTAAGTTTGAATCTTGCAGGAAAATGTTCGCCTGCTTCGTTTGAAACCTTATTGAAATCGAAACCGGGATGGAATCAGGTAAACGAATACGGTTTTGTGAGCCGGAAAGAGACAGCAGAAATCATGGCGAAATCGCGCGTTGGAATTGTGACCTTTTTGCCCTTGCCCAACCACGTAGATGCTCAGCCCAATAAAATGTTCGAATACATGAGTGCCGGCATTCCTGTTGTTGGTTCCGATTTCCCGTTGTGGAACGACATCCTGGTGAAAAACGATTGCGGTGTATGTGTTGATCCTGAAAATCCGGAAGCGATTGCAGCAGCAGTAAAAGCGCTGTTCGCCGATCCTGAAAAAGCAAAAGCCATGGGCCAAAACGGACGAAAAGCTGTGATGGAACACTACAACTGGAGTGCACAAGCCGCCAAAATGGTCGCCATCTACGATGAACTGGCCCAATCTGATACGTCCCAACTCCCGATTTCCTAGTTCCCTAATTCCCCGCTCCAAAGTGACCGAGGTACGAAGTCTACTTTAGGAGCAATTCATAATTCTTCATTCATAATTCATAATTCGAACCTATCTTTGCTTCACTTCGTTGAAAACTACAGCAAACAGTGAATCGACATTTCGAAAAGATCCTCATTACCTGGCTTGGGCTGATTGCGCTCATCATTTGCCTGTGGCCTAAAGGCATTGTATTGGGCATTGCAGGATTGGCGGTTTTGGTGATTTACGGGTATGTCATTAAGAAAATTGCGTTTCAATGGAGCTTGCCTGCAATTGCTTTTATCGCTTTGTACGCAACGTATTTCATAGGAACTTTTTTCACCCATCACCAGCAACTGGCCAATCATTACATCGAAAGTAAATTGTCGTTTGTGGTGTTTCCATTACTGCTGTCTTTTCGGTTTAAACAACAGGTGGATTGGCGTCCGGTTGTACTCGGCTTAACCGCCGGAATCATCGGTGTTTCGATCATTGGATTTGTGAATGCGACTCAGACCTACGGAAAAACCGGTGATTTAATGGCCAGTTTTACAACGAGCAACTTCTCCAATATTCACCATCCGAGTTATCTCTGCGTGTTTATTCTGACCGCCGCTACTTTGTTGTGGCATGGATACCGCAGACAATGGCACGGATTTTCCTTAAAATGGATCCTTCCGGTGTATATCTACTTTTTCCTGATTTACGGATTGTGTTTGTCACTGGCGGGCATTTTGCTGTTGTTTGTGTTGACGGGTATTTTAACAATGCGCTGGATCTACCGTCGTTTCGGCAAAAAAGTCTTTTTCGGAGCGTTGATACTGCTTCCGACGCTATGTATTCCATTGTTTTTGGTGATTCCGCAAATGAAACAACAGTTCGGTGACGCGTCAAAGTATTTCCTGGAATTTGCAGAAAGTCCTTCCGGATTTGTGAGAGCCAAACAGGGCTACAAAGAAGGAAATGAGGTGCGTTTGATCATGTGGACAGTTGCTTCAGAAGAATTTTTGCAACATCCGTTCGGAGTAGGAACGGGCAATGTTGACGATCATTTGAGTTATCGGCTTACGCTCTACGGTCAAACCGAAATGGCAAAAAAAGACGGTGAAAATGGTATTCATTACAATCCGCACAACCAGTTTTTGCAAACAGCGCTCGAAATCGGGATCATCGGATTGTTGATTCTCGTCACACTGTTTGGTTCCGTACTTCGTTTTGCATGGAAACATCGTAATTATGCCTTGCTGATCATGGTTTCCTGCCTGGTTTTCAACGCACTGTTCGAATCGATGTTCCAGCGCCAAAGCGGTATTGTCTTCTTCAGTTTCTGGATCTGTTTACTCATTGTTTATTCCAATTCCAAGCAAAAAGATGTCGCTTAAATTAACCGTTGTCATTCCGTGCCGCAACGAACTGAAGTACATTCGGTCGTGCGTGGAAGCAATCTATGCCTGTGATTTACCGGCAGAATGCGAGATGCGTGTGTTTGTAGTCGATGGCAAAAGTGACGATGGAACGGTAGCCGAAATTCAGCAACTGGCAACCGAATTCCCAGGATTGGAATTGGTAGTCAACGAGCGCCAACTCACGCCTTACGCATTCAATCTGGGTATTTACGCCGGTGGAAAAGCCGATTATGTGCAGATTGTCGGAGCCCGTCACATGCTCAGCAAAAATTACTTCACCGAATGTTTGAAAGTCCTGGAAAACGATCCCGCGGTTTGGTGTGTTGGTGGCCGGATTATCAATCAGTTTGAAAACGAACAGGGACGGATTATCTCCAAAGCTATGTCGACCAGTTTCGGAATGGGGCTTGGGAATTTCCGCGCTTTGAAAGCTTCCGGCTATACTGACACTGTTACCAGCCCGATGTATCCGTACCGCGTGTTTGAGACCATTGGTTTTTTTGACGAAGACCTGGTGCGTAACCAGGACGATGATTTTAATTTCCGCGTCACCGAAGCAGGAGGCAAGATCTATTATTGCCACGAGATCAGCCTGGAATATTACGTGCGTGGAAACATGCGCAACCTCTGGCGTCAGTTTCACCAATACGGTTACTGGAAGGTTTTTGTCAACCGGAAACACAAAGCAGTGACCACAATGCGCCAGTTGGTTCCCCCTGCGTTTGTGTTGTTTTTGATCACGCTTCCGCTTACGTTTCTCGTTCATCGTTATCTTGGATATGCCGCTCTTGCCGGGTTGATGATGTACATCGGATTGGGAATGCTGGTCGCGTTGAAAGCTACTGAGAAACCGAAAGAAGTGCTTTCCTTGTGGAGTGTATTCCCGGTGCTGCACCTAAGCTACGGTTTGGGGTATTTGAAAGGAATGATCGACTTTTTGGTTTTGCGCAAAAATCCTTCCGATCAGGCAAAGCGGTTATCAAGGTGAATTGTGACTCCATTTTTGAGCAAGTTCGGGATCTTAGGAACCAGGAAGTAAGTTCGGGATATTACGAACAACTCCCGGAAATAAAGAGTCTCCGGAGGGTTCATCACAAGTTGATTTCCATCCCGCACATTTATTTTCAGCTTTTTCGCTTCAAAATTTACAACCATTCCAAGGTAACGTTATCTTCGTTTTATCAGACACTAAATCACATTGATCGCTATGCCGTACCGTAACACCACAGTTTTCATACTTTTTATAACGTTATTCCTCACAAACTGTACGATTGAAAAACGTCTTTACCGTAAAGGTTGGCATGTTGAATTTCAACGTAAGCATGCACCAATAGAAGAGGATGTTGTGAATGAGAGATCACGCTCTGCAATGGTTACTGCGACTTCAGGTTTGGAACCGACTTCTATCCTGAAGGATGAAATACGAGAACAGATGAGTGCCACCGATTCGGTTTCAATAAATAAATCCGAAACTTCGAATACCTTGGTCAATACATCGAAACGGATCACAGAGAACAACCCTGACAAGCTTTCTATTCAGTCGAAATCACCGGAAAAAATCAACAAAAAACAAAAGCGTCCATATAATCAGCATGATAAAATGATTATAGTCACGGTATTGTCGGTATTACTGTTGTTCTTTTTGCTCATGATCATCTTATTACTCTTTGGCTTAGCAGCACCGGAATCAATTGCGTCTTCCGTTGTATTTGTATTCTTGCTTATCTCAATGGTGCCGATCGCATTAGGGTTGTTTATTGCATTATTTGTCATAATGTTTTCACGGACGGCCGAGCAAAAGCAATCAGAAGCCCAAAAGAAGAAAAAGCTGGAGGATATGACACCCGAAGAGCAAGAGGCGTATCTGTTAGAGAACCCATCGAAGGGAAGTAACAAAAAATCCGGTAACATTACTGCTGCTTTGATTGCCGTTGCTATCGTGTTGTTGGCTATCTTCGTTTTATCAGATAAATAAACTTTGTATGAATCAACGCACTGTTTTAGGAATAGCACTCGTGTTTGTATTAGCCGCGTTCACCCAATGCACCATTCAAAAACGCATTTACCGGAAAGGCTACTACATTTCATTTAACAAAACCCCGAAACGTGTTACCGAAAGCCATGAAGAGAAGAAGCTGGCAGTTTTCCTCCCTGAAGATAGTACAACCACAGAAGAGATAATAACGAAAGAATCTCAGCTTGCAGCGGTTGAACTTCAGGAATCAACGGATTCCATGCCCGATCCTGTTTTGAATGAATTCATTTCCTATACTGGTGCAACAAATGGTGTTGGTGACTTGAAAGAAACACTTGAAGGTTACGTAAAACAAGTCGTTTCTATTGCCGGAAAAGCGGATGAAGTACCAGAGAAAAAAGGCGCCAGGGAATCTCAGCTTGCAGTCATCCTGGTGACCATATTATTGTTTATGTTAGGGGTAGCATTGGTTTACCTTGCAATTGCTATCGAATCGCCCTATTTGGCGGTGTTAGGCATTTTGTTGGGTATCATTTCTTTGGTTCTGCTACTCGTTGGATTAGCGGTGGAAGATTCAGTAGCCAACAAAGAAAAGGCAGAAAAAATCAAGGCCGAGAATGAATTAAAGAAAAAACAGCAGCAACAATTATCCGAAGAAGACTGGTACGAACTCAAGCAAAAACAATATCAAAAAGCAGTAAGAATTACCATTTTGCTTGTCGTTCTTTTCTTTGGGATTTCCCTCTTTGCAATAGCTGTGGGCGAAGCGCTACCGTTGATTGTCATCACCGGAGCTATGTTCCTCATCTTTTTAGCCTTCGTTTGGGGAACGTATAAATCAAAACGAAAAGAGGATCCGGTGATAAGTACGGAGAGTTAGGGTGATTAGAATTTTTCAAAAACCACCTTTATGTTTAAGCAGAAACCATCTTTCGTAATTTGGATTGGCTTATGTCTGCTTTTGCTGGCCCAATGCACCATGCAAAAACGGGTGTATCGTAAAGGATGGTACATATCGTTTAAGAAAGAATGGCGTAATCCAGGTAATGATCGATCGCAGAAATTTGAAACCGATAATCAACAAGCAGATCTGAATACGATTGCTTCTGTTTCTGATATTCCATCATTTGAAAGTCAATACATAGAAAATGGCTTTTTTGATTCGGTACCGAAAACCGATTCAAAGATGGAGGAACTTCCCGTTGGTACCGTTTTTCCTGTAGTTGAAAATGAAGATACCATTTCGGAAATTACAGCCGGTTCCGAGCGTCTTTCCGCGAAACCGTCGAAAGCTTCAACCAGGCCGGATTGGACGAAAAAACTGGCAATCTTTCTGTTTTGTGCTTCGATTATCCTGATGATAGCATTACTGATCGCTACTTCTCCGGTAGATTTAGCAACTTCTACCATGTTCGCCGGAATCATGCTGGCAGTAGTGTTTTTAGCGTTTCTGATCGGATTATCAGTCTATAACAATAAGAAGAAATCAGCAAAGAAGAAGCCTTTGCCTGAGAAGAAAATGCGGCTGATGACACAGGAAGAACAAGCTGAAAAAAATAATCGCCGTAAACGCGGTGCCATCGTGATAACCATTTTTACAGGAATTGTGTTTTTACTTTTTGTGATGGGAGCTATTACGATGAGCACTTATCTTTTCCTGATTCCCGTTGCGCTTATCACAGCTTTTTTCATCATTTTGGCTTGGGTAGAATTTAAACGTCCGCGCAGCTTGGAAATGACGGAGGATAATGAAACCCCTGAAAAACAATACCGCCAAAAAACAGACGCGGAAATGCAAAAGGAAATCAGGTTACAAAAGCGTAAATCAATCGCTTCGGCGATCTTTTGGACCTTGGTTTTAGCCATCATTCTGTTGATTGCCATTCCGATAGAATCATACTTACTTCTATTCTTTGGTGGTTTGATATGTTTAGCATTTATTCTGGGAGCTTGTCTGGAATATTTCAGATGGAAACCGGAAGACTCAGTTGAAATTGTGTCCGTTTCTCAACAAGAACCATTAGAAGAGGGAGTCGAAAAGCAAAAACCAGTCAAAACACCTGAAGAGCAACGGAAATTGAACCGAAAAAGAAATATTGTAGTGGGCCTCTTTTTTGCCATCATAGCAGCGTTTTTTATATTCAGTGCAAAGAATTGAAATCGGTTGAAACCATCCCTAAAATGGTTAATTTTGATCAAAATTATTCCGCATGATTCCGTTTTCACCTCCCCGTATTGATCAACGTGTTATTGACGAAGTAACTGCTGCCTTGAAAAGCGGCTGGATTACCACAGGCCCGCGTACCAAACAATTCGAAAAGGAAATCACCGCCTATTGTGGCAATAAAACAACTGTTGCCGTCAATTCATGGACAGCCGGTATGGAAGTGCTGCTCAACTGGTGGGGAATCGGTGAAGGCGATGAGGTGATTTTACCCGCTTATACCTATTGTGCGAGCGCCAATGTGATCATTCATTCAGGAGCAAAACCGGTAATGGTTGACCTGAACCCGGAAGATTTTAACATGAGCGTGGAAGCTGTTCGCAAAGCAATTACACCCCGTACCAAAGCGATTATGCCGGTTGATATTGCCGGTTTTCCCTGCGATTACGATGCGCTGTATGCCTTGGTTGAAAGTGTGAAAGATCAGTTTCAGCCTGGAAGTGAATTCCAGAAACAACTGGGGCGGATTCTTATTCTTGCAGATGCTGCACATAGTTTTGGAGCTACAGTCAACGGAAAACGTTCCGGCAGTTTAGCCGATATCACTTGTTTTTCGTTCCACGCGGTAAAAAATCTTTCCACGGCTGAAGGTGGAGCAATGCTGATTAACCTTCCTGATTCATTTGATCACGAAGCTATTTACAAGGAATTATGTATTAAAATCCTGCACGGACAATCGAAAGATGCGCTGGCAAAAGCCCAGAAAGGCAACTGGCGCTACGATGTGATGGAGCCTGGCTTCAAGTGCAATATGACCGATATTCAGGCAGCACTTGGATTGGTGGAATTGGACCGTTACCAGGAAAACATGGACCGCCGGAAAGAAATTTTCCGTCAGTACGATGCCGGTTTTACCGATCAATCATGGGCGATCAAACCGCTTTATAAAACTGCCGACAGAGAAACCTGTTATCACTTGTATCTTTTGAGAATAGCCGGAGCTACAGAATCGCAACGAGATGCAATTATGCAGGCGATTTTCGATCAGGATGTTTCGGTGAACGTGCATTTTCAGCCTTTGCCGATTTTGACTGCTTACAAATCACGCGGTTACAACATGGCCGATTATCCGGAAGCATGGAACAAGTATTCCAATGAAATTACGCTTCCTGTTTACTTCGATTTGACGGATGCGCAGGTACAGACCGTGATCAAAGCGGTGAAACAAGCCGTGAAACAGGTAATGGGATGAAACGGTTATTTGACTGCGTTGTTTCTTTCCTGATTCTGAGCTGTTTTTTACCGTTCGGAATTCTGATTTCCCTGGCAATAGCACTGGAAAGCAGAGGTGGTGTTTTCTACCGTCAGGAACGCATCGGACAATTCGGAAAACCTTTTCGTTTGTGGAAATTCCGTACCATGCGCAAGAATGCTGATCAATTCGGAAAGCTCACCGTGGGAATGCGCGATCCGCGAATCACTCGTGTTGGATTGTTTATCCGAAAAGTGAAACTGGACGAATTTCCGCAATTTTTAAACGTTTTAAGCGGAGAAATGAGTATTGTGGGTCCACGTCCCGAGGTACAGGAATACGTCGCCGAATACACCGCAGAGCAGCGCCGGGTATTGGAAGTAAAACCAGGAATTACCGATTATGCCTCGCTGGAATATTACAATGAAAATGAGCTTCTAGGCAAATCAGACGATCCGCGAAAAACCTACATCGAGGAAGTGATGCCGGCCAAAATCGAACTGAATAAAAAATACATTGCCAATCCGACCATCGGGCATGATTTGAAGATTATGTGGATGACGTTCTTAAAAATTATAAATTGAAAATGTAAAATTGAAAAGATTGAAAAATCGTTCAAAGATGGTTTACACCCCTTTTACATTTTAAATTTTCCATTTTCAATTATTTTTTAAATACCAAATACACCGCCGCCACAATCAAACAAAACGCCGCAATGTGATTCCACTTAAACGATTCGCCTTTAAAAACGATCACCGTAAACACCATGAAAACCAGCAGGGAAATCACTTCCTGGATGACCTTGAGTTGAATGAGCGAGAATGGCCCGTCATTCCCTTTGTAGCCGATTCGGTTGGCGGGAACCTGTAGGCAATATTCGAAAAATGCAATACCCCAACTTACAAGAATCGCTGCTGAAAGCACCCAGAAAGTCATTTTCTTCGAATTCTCCGATTTCAAATGTCCATACCAGGCAACAGTCATAAACACATTCGAAAGCACCAAAAGCGCAATACTATAGAATCCTTTCATTGGGGTTTTTGCCAGAAAAATACACAGGAATTATCAATTATGAATTCGAAAATGATGAAGTGGATTCATCTTTATAATTCATAATTACTGTTTGTAGACATTTTTCTTCTCAATAAACCCATCCACACTTTCAACCAGCAAAAATACCCACCCCGAAGGCAAATCGCTGAGCGAGTAACATTCATTGGGCATGCCGGTTGGTTTGATCTCACGGCCGTTGATGTCGAAAAAATCGATGCTCTTAATTTCTTTGGAAGATTTTATGATGAGCAGATCGCTTGTCGGATTCGGAAAACAGCGCAAATCCCATTGATTCAATGTGTCCACTTTTCCAAGAGTTGGTTCGGTAGTTTCCTGCGCGGAGAGTTGACAAGTAAATGCCAGCATTCCAATTGTGATCAAGCGTTTCATCTTTCTGTTTTTTGGTATAATCCATGGGTGATTTAATGGTTACACTAATAATGTTGAATGCTTAATTATCAATTATGAATTCGAAAATTATGAAGTGACTCCCTTGATAATTCATAATTCTCTCATTCATAGTTCTCATCGATTGTGTATCTTTCCTTCGTGAAACCGATCAAACTTTCAGAAGAAAACGCCGATTTTTTCGAGCGTGTATACGAAGTCGTCAAACTCATTCCGGAAGGAAGAGTGACTTCTTATGGTGCGATTGCCAATTATTTGGGTGCGAAACGATCCAGCAGAATGGTTGGTTGGGCAATGAATGCGGCGCATCAGCACCCGGGAATACCGGCACATCGCGTGGTAAACAGACAAGGATTACTTACAGGTAAAATGCATTTCCCCGATCCGGAAGAAATGGAAAAACGGCTTGCGTCAGAAGGAATTAAAGTGACGAATGATCAGGTGCAGGATTTTAAAACGGTCTATTGGAATCCGATAGAGGAATTGATGCTCTGATCAGGGATATTTTGAAATAAGAATTTCCTTGTCCACATTGCTATCCAATAATAACTTCGATTTATAACCGTTCAGTTCATTCAAAAAAACTTCCTTGTTACCCGATAAATGTGCGTGAAAATTAATTGTTTCGTCCAGCTCATTAAGTGTTTGCTCAAAATACCTGGTCTTGTCACCAGCATACCTGATCGAAGCTCTGATCTCCAATTCTTCTTCAACTAAATTTTTTGCTTGATTTAGCTGTTTATTGTATTCGGACTCGCATGAACAAAATAGTGTCCCCGAGAGGACGACTAATAGCAGTAGCATTATTTTCATAGTTCAAAGATACGCCATGAATGCGTAGTGAGCAAAAAATCTGTTTCACCATACCGTTAAAATATTCATCTATTTCAGTCAAATATTCAACAGAAATTAAAATTAATGTAAAATGATGGTGTTAAACGTAGACATGCTTAACTTCGTATCATGATTTTGGTAACCGGATCCACAGGACTTCTTGGTTCGCATGTAGTGTGTGAAATGGTAGCTCACGGGCATATTGTGCGGGCAATGTACCGTTTCGAAAACCGAAAACAGGTAGTAGAACGTCTAATGCATTTTTATTATCAGGATCGCGCTGACGAATTGCTGAAGCAGATAGAATGGGTTTCGGGCGATGTGCTTGATCTGGTTGACCTGGCTGATGCTATTCAGGGTTGCGAAAAGATAATTCACTGCGCAGCACTGGTTTCGTTTCACCGTCGCGATTTCTGGCGATTGTTTGAAATCAACAGAAAAGGTACCGCCAATGTAGTAAATGTGGCGCTGGAATTAGGTGTTCAGCAACTGGTATATATTTCTTCAACCGCAGCAGTGGGAAGCGATACAACTTACACCGACCAGGTCAGAAGAGAAAGCAACCACTGGAATGCCAACGAAAAAGTAAGCGGTTATTCGCTTTCGAAATATAGCGCCGAAAAAGAAGTATGGCGTGGAATCGAAGAAGGTTTACCGGCTGCAATCGTGAATCCGAGTATTATGCTGGGGCCGGGAAGTTGGGATGAAAGTTCGCTGAAAATTATGCGGACGCTTCAAAAGGGGTTGAGTTATTATACACCTGGAGGAAACGCGTTCGTAGATGTGCGCGATGTGACATTGATCATCCGCAAACTCATTGAGACAAATGCATCGGGAGAACGCTACCTGGTAACGGGAACCAGCTTGTCCTTTAAAGAATTGTTTGATAAGATTTGCGCGCAACTGAAGGTGAAAGCACCCTCCAAACTTGCAGGAAAATTCCTGGTAGGACTTGCATGGCGTTTAGCCGGAATTGGTGCTCGATTTACCGGAAAACGACCGACGATCACTAAAGAATCAGCAGAAAGTTCGCAGAAAACAAGGATTTATTCCAACGAAAAAGTGCGTGCTGCATTTCCTGACTTTGATTTTACTCCGTTAGAAGAAACCATTGCGATGACCATTAAAGGAAGAATGGATTAATCCCCGAACTGTTCTGTTTGTTTCAAATCCATATTGATCTGTCCGATGTAATTCAGCAATTTTTCACGTCCGAATTTTGACTCGGCAGAAGTAGTGAACACCGGCGGCATTTCGGCCCATTGTTTCAGCATTTCCTTTTTATAAGCAGCCAGGTTTTTCTGTAATGCCGAACTGGAAAGCTTATCGATTTTGGTAAATACAATCGAGAACGGCAATTGTTCTTCGGCACACCAAGTCATGAATTCAAGGTCGATCTTTTGAGGCTCCAAACGTGAATCCAGCAATACAAAAATATTGATCAACGTCGACCGTTGCGTCAGGTATTCGGAGATAAATTGCTCCCATTTGGAACGATTGCTTTTGGATGTACGGGCATAACCGTAACCGGGTAAATCGACCAAATACCAATCATCATTGATCACAAAATGATTGATCAACTGCGTTTTTCCGGGAGTTCCCGAAGTTTTCGCGAGGTTTTTACGATCTGTAAGCATATTGATCAGCGACGATTTTCCCACATTCGAGCGGCCGATAAAGGCATATTCCGGTTTACCGTCTTCAGGACATTTGGTAATATCGGTGTTGCTAACAACGAATTTGGCGTCTTTGATAATCATTTGCTGGGATTTGCCGCAAAGTTACTAAAGAAATACTCACCACAAAGCACAAAGTAAAAGGATGAGGTGGATGCGCTAAAAGAACACAAAGGTGGTTCAGGTAGCAGGTCTTTGTGTTCTTAACAGGTCTGTCCTTCAAAAAAACTTTGTGGCTTTGTAGTTCCTTTCATTAACATTGCATGTGGAAATTCCGGTTTTATTCGAAGATGATACCTGCTTTGTGGTGAACAAACCCAATAACATGCTGGTGCACCATTCACATTTTGCACGGAACATTGAAACACCTTCTTTGGTGGAACTCGTACGTGCCTTGGGATACGAAACGGCGGTTCCCGTGCATCGCCTGGACCATAAAACATCGGGCGCACTGATTTTTGTGAAATCGAATGAGTATGCTTCGGAGTTCCAGCAACTATTTGATTCAAAATCTATTGCCAAAACTTATATCGCGTTACTTCGTGGACATATTCCAGAATCAGGAACGATCAATTCACCGGTAAAAAACGAACGTGGGAATTACAAGGAAGCGCTCACACATTATCGCTCTTTGCAGCAGTTTGAGCTGAATATGGCGGTGGAACCGTATGCGACCGCTCGTTATAGTTTAGTGGAATTGACTCCGGAAACGGGCCGTACACATCAATTGCGGATTCACGCCAATAAAATCAGTCATCCTATTATCGGTGATCCGAAACATGGGAACAGGCATCACAATCATGCGTTCCAGGAACGACTTCAGTTGCCGGATTTGTTTTTGCACGCCGAACGATTAGAATTTATTCATCCGTTTACGAAAGAACGTATAGAGATTCGGGCGGAGTTTCCAGTGTTTTGGGGAAGGTTTTTTGAGGCTGCGAAAATGTTGGCAAACTGCGAAAACCGACAGTTGGGAAAGTGATTCAATCCGTCGTAATATTGCGAATTCACGACCGTTTATTTGATATGCCAATTTGCAATATTACGAACGTTATTCCCGGTTGAAAAATCGAATAAAAAATATTTTTTTTTCAAAATCCCATTGTACCAAAGGATCTTTTTCACTAGCTTAAATAAGAAAAGTCCTATGGGAGCTTCTAAAATTAAAGTATTTACAGCATCACAGAAATCATTTGCCAGAGTTGCAAAGGCTATTGGTCATCCGGCAAGAGTTGCTATTATTCAACATCTTTCAAAAGAAAATTCTGCAACTAACACAACACTTATAGAATTAACGAATTTATCTAAAGCGACTGTTCATCAACATTTACAAGAATTGGTCAGCGCAGGATTAATTGCAGGAACGTTTATTGGAAACAGACATTATTATCGGTTGCTTCCAAGTGCATTTGAACGAATAGAAAATCTGAAAAGAGTCATTGGGATTTAAAAGAGCTAATGGTAAATGAAATCACCCCATTTTTTGATGATCCAATCCGACGTAATATTGCGAATTTACATCCGTTTATTTGATATGCCAATTTGCAATATTACGAACGTTATTTTTGGCAGGGGAATTCTTTAAAATCCCACATTTTCAGTACCTTTACCCCATGCAACCCCGCATTCTCCATATCAGTTTATTTACGGCATTGATCGGTTTTGCCCTCATGGCGTGCATTTCTGAAAACGGTGAAACAAAACTCGAACTGCCCCCGCATTTTCCTGCAATGAACTACCCCGAGAACAATCAGTTCAACCAGGATAGGGTAGACTTGGGACGCAAATTGTTCTACGACCCGATTCTCTCGCGCAACAACGATATTTCCTGCGCTTCCTGCCACAAACAATCGCTGGCATTTGCTGATACTGCGGCTATTAGTCCCGGAACCGAAGGACGTATGGGCACACGTAATGCCCCGACGCTTGCCAATGTGGGGTACAATCCGACCGTATTGTTCGATGGTTTTTTGGAAACGCTGGAAAAACAGATTTTGGTTCCTATCCAGGAACATGCCGAGATGGACTTCAATATTGTGGATGTTTCCAAACGTATGAAAGCTGATCCTGCGTATGTTGCAATGAGTAAAAAAGCCTACGACCGCGAGCCTGATGCCTTTGTGATTACCCGTGCCATTTCTGCGTTTGAACGAACTTTAATCAGCAGTCATTCAAAATACGATGCGTTCCTACAGGGAAAGAAAAGACTGTCTGCGGCTGAAACGCGCGGCAAAAACCTGTTTTTTGATCGTTTGCATTGTTCTCAGTGCCACGGTGGATTCAACTTCACCGATTTCAGTGTACGAAACAACGGGTTGTTCCCCGTTTATGCCGATTCAGGCAGAATGCGGGTCACGCAACTGGAAATCGACCGCGATATGGTGAAAGTTCCCACGCTGCGCAACATTACTCTCACCGCACCTTATATGCACGACGGCCGTTTTAAAACCCTGCGCGATGTACTGAATCACTACGAAAGCGGCGGTGAACCACATCCTAACAAAAGTGCCGTTATTCAACCATTTACGTTGACGGAAGCTGAAGAAAACGACTTGATTTCATTCTTGAAAACCCTAACCGACAAGCAGTTTATCACCGATAAACGATATAGCGCTCCCAAATAAAGTGGATAAACACAGAAGCTTTTTTTAACCACATAGAGCACATAGGAAACATAGGTGTTAAACGTGTTGTTTTTTCACTATTCAGTTCGGCACTCCTCATAGGCTTTGAATATTTCTAAGCAATGCAAGCCTATGGAACTTATGTGGTTAAATTTCGTGTAATTGTCAGGCCAGTGTTTAAAAAGGCGAACCAAACGCCGGATTCTTAATAAACTGATAATCCGTCAATGTTTTCAGGAAATTCACCAAATCCATTTTGTCCTGGGCGTTTAACATCAATCCCGTAGGCATGGTATACGCCAGCTGTGGTTCCAAAGTGTTTGACGCGTGAATCCCCGAATTGTAATGTTCCACAACTTCTTCCAATGTACGGAAACGTCCATCGTGCATGTACGGAAATGTTAGCGCGATATTTCGTAAAGAAGGTACTTTGAATTTCCCTTTATCTGTTGCAGAATTGGTCACTGTCTGTCTTCCAAGGTCGGAAATTTGTGCTTCATCGTCCAAACCGTTGTTCATGTACTGATCGTTCTCGAAATTGCTGCCGCTGTGACAATGCGCGCAATCGGCCCCGGAAAGCTCCGGAAAAAACGGATTGTATTCGTCAAAAAACAACGCTCTCCCACGTTCTTCGCTTGCGCTTAAGGTGGCATTTCCGGTTAAATAACGGTCGTATTTCGATTGATTGGAAACCAGTGTAAACATAAACGCTTCCAATGCCAGTGCCATGCGATCGGAAGTGATGGAATCGTTGCCAAAAGCCTTGGAGAATTGAACCCGGTAACGTCCTTTGGCTTCCAGTTTGGCAATCGCGTTGGGCAATGTTTCGTGCATTTCCAGTGGATCCTGGATTGGTTTTAACGCCTGGTCACGCAGGAAATGCGCTCTTCCGTCCCAGAAAAATTCATTATCGTTCCAGGCCATGTTGAAAATAGCCATCGCCTGTCGTGCTCCTTGTAATCCGTCAATTCCAGTAGAAAACTGCGCTGTATCCGAAAAAGCATTATTTTGATTGTGGCAGGAAGAGCAAGACATTGTGCCATCGCCTGAAAGCAGATTTTCATAAAAGAGCATCCGCCCGAGTTCCACTTTTTCCTTCGTTAATGGATTATCGCCCGGAAGATTTGGATCGGCAAGCGTGTTGTAGTCAATCGTATAAGGAGTGAGATCCAAAGAAGTGTTCCCTGTGGGATCAAGCAATGTTTTCTTACAGGAAAAAATGACCACACCGAGTAACAAAGCCAGCCAAATACGATTCCATTTTTTCATAGACAGAATGTTGCAATTACCTATTTGATGACCAATTGTTGAGTAGTCGTTCCCTTAGCTGTATGCAGCGTTACAAAATAAATTCCTTCTTCAGGCAATGTCAGTGATTTTGTGGTTGTTCCGAACAAAATTTCTTCGCTGTGAACAATTTTTCCGCTCACATCATTGATCACCAGTTTACCTTCAACTCCGGTAAAAGCAACCGTAAACGATCCATGAGAAGGATTCGGGTAAATGGACATTCCGCCCTCGGAAATTGTTTCCCCCAATCCGGCTCCGAGTGTAGCCGTATACACGTAATCCCGGAAATTAGCGATCATTGTTGCTGCTTCTGCCAGTTCACCATGAACCACCAAACCGCCGCTCACGTCGATATCCTGAAGTGCTTTTTCATAATCGGCATCGATGTGAATGGATTCACCACCGTTTTCACTAACACTTTGCGCAAGAACTGCCGTTTCAAAGTAATTGGCATCACCCAAGCCGTGCAATTCCAATCCTTGATTGAGGCTTGCGCCAGCCATTCCCTCTAATAAAATAAATCGGTAACCCGAAGCCCATCCCCAATGCATCGAGGGTGATTGCGGAGCAAGCGGGTGGTTTGCCGGCAACAATGAAGGATCTTCATGATTGACAGGCGTGTGAACACCAATATGAAAACGGACTCCCTCAATATTGGTCACGCTGAACGAACCCAATTCAATGGTAGTTGAAGTGCCATCAACAGTTACAAGAGCCACTACATCATCGGGTACAGTCATTAACTGGCCGCCATTATGTACAATAGTAAATTTGGTAACGTAGTATTTTAATGCCGAAACGTTAAATGCATTCCCAAGATTATTGGAAGCCGCTGTGGCCAATGCAAAATCATTGGTTCCCAAATGATGGTGCATCACCAGTCGTACAGGTGTTTGAGCGTATGTAGCAGCCAACAGGAAGTTGACCATCAAAAGCGTAAGTAGTTTTTTCATAATCGAGGTAAAATCTATCCAAAAGTAAGGAGAAATGAGTGGTTTTGGTAAACCAAATATCCCATATTGTTGAAATGCCACGCATGCGCGGGACGCATCCCGCGCCACATTCTCCCATTTTTCTATTGTATAAAGCGGCATAATGATTAAATTCGCGATACTATTCAAAACCGGAACAAATGAAAAATGCCCTACACTATTTACTAATTCTCAGCAGTTCATTTATTTTTTCAATCGCCCATTCCCAGGAATTGGTTTACGAGCAGGATCATGGTGTTTCCTTCAACAAAGGAACCATTGATTCGGATGCATTGATTGCGATCATTCAGAAAAAACAGGAAGAACTCAATAAGTTCGTCTTGGGAAGATTGATCACCGAATCGTGGTTTTCGCTTACACCGGGCGATTCCAGCCGGTTAGACAATTTCACCACGAAATATCTGGTTTACGAAACATTGAACGAACTCACTATCACGGCCGATAAATCTAAATTCGGGAAAAACACGCTCGAATTGATGAAAGAAGCCTCCATGATTTTCGGGATCGCGGTTGCCGTGAATCAGGAGTTTGATGGAAGCCCGACGTTTACGGTAGACATCGAGAAGTCAAAATTTAAACTGGATTTATTGAAAGATGATATCCTGTTTAACCAGACATTGGATATGGTCTTGAATATCTGCATCGAAAACCCTGAAATACGCGGTTATTTCCCCCTCTATGGAAAATTGGCCAATCCGGAAGATCCTAATCGGGTCTGGTATGAAAAAGACAATCGGTACTGGCAGCAAAAAGATTCACTAAACGCAGAATACGAATCGGCTAAAACCACTGTTAATTCGCTGCTGTCGATCATTGACGAATTAAAATCGATTCGCGAAGGCATTGAGAAGTTGAAAGATGGCACAATCGATTCGGTGCTTACCGTTTCCAACCAGTTGTGGTACGATCTCAAAAACGGCAAAACCATCGATACGGCATTGGTGGATGTACTGACGTCAAAAGTGATCGAAATCAAAAACATCGTTCCTGAATCATTTCTAAAACGTATTCCTGACCTCGAAAAGATCAACCTGAAAATTGATTCTTTGTTGGCAGATACTACTGTGAACCGGAAAATTGCCCATTTGAACGAAATTATTTCGGTGATACAACAATTGAAGACAGACTATGAATTGATCAAATCGGGCGATTACGCGCCATTGCTCAACGTGGTAACAAAAGAAGCATTTGCTTACCTTGAGGCGAATAAAAATTTCGGTCCCAATTCGTCAATGAGCAAAAAAATAATGATGATCGCAGACCAGGCCAGTTTGGACAAGACAATAAAGGAGCATTTAGCCAGGCTGGTGAAAAGTGTTGAACAGTTGGACCTAAACCAGGATTTCGTAGAACAGGTAGAGCAGCTACAGGCGTATTACAACGACTGGAAACAACAGCAGAGAGTTGGTGTTTATGATCAGAGTAAAGTGGATGCGTTGCTAAAAGCATTGGATGAAGAGGGGAAGAAATTGAACGCACCAACCAAACCGTTCGAGACGTTCCAAAAGTCATTGCAGAAACAATCGAAAGTAGAGTTGGCAAACAACCGCGGAGTTACCAAGTCCTACATTGTAAACCTGATGGACGACTTAAGAAAGGATGAACCATTGTGGGATTCGGTCTTGAAACGCAAGCGATTTGCACCTTATTTTACACAGCGACAGTCGACCGTTGATCAGTTAATGGAGGAACTGACATCCATTTCCGAGCGTATTAAAATGGTTCAGGAATTACTTGAAATGCTGGCGAACGTGAAAAAACCGGAAGGAATTCAAGGCTTTACGTTTAACGAAGAGCAAGTGGAATCATCGAAAGAATTGATCAACCGATTGATTGATTACATCGACAAAAGCGGAAAATTTAATGCCTCTGCCGTTTACCTGAGAAGCGTAGTCAATAATGTGACCTACAAAGCTGCCGATTCGGTAAAACAACTTCCGGCGACAATTAGTTTAAGTTTTGAATCGGTGGTTTATAGTTTGAACGATAAACTGGTGAAACCATCCCAATTGTACCGCTCCCGTTATTTTCAGGCGTACATCAATATCGGGGTGAATTATTCGTCGTTTTTGAATAATAACAACCTGCAGGTAAACGATGACGGTACCACAAGCCGTATGAACAGTTTGGCCTTTGCCAGTGAAAAAATCGGGGTTAAATTCAAGATCTGGAATTACCGGTATACCCGTTCTTTTCAACCGGGAGTTAGTTTTGACTACTATAACCGGAATGGAACGTCGCGTAGCTGGAATCGGCCGCAGCCAAAACCGATTTTAGATGATTTCTTCATCGATATTCACACGGGAGGATTATTGTACAACGTGGTGAACCTGAAAACAGAAGAGAATTTTGACTTCCCGTTTGTGGGAATTGGGTTGGGTTGCAGGACTTTTAACGGAATCACCTTTTCAGGATCGCTCAATCAGCCTTACACCAACAATGCATTCAATACCGACAACCTGTTTTTCATGTTCTCGATAGATATTCCAATCATCGAATACATCACAGCAATTCGGTCGAAATAATAATTGTGGGTGCGCGATGACTTGTCCCCATAAGTCTGATGCGCACCCACAAAAATCACCTATAAAAGGTTATTGTTGTATAATTAATCGTTGTGTGTGTAATTCCTTGTTGTTGGAGATCAGGGAAACAAGATACATTCCCGGCTCAAGAGTTCCTTTGGCCAATTCCAGTTTTTCCGATTCGCGTACCGTCAACTCAATGGTTTTGATGAGTTTTCCGTTCATATCAAAAATCATGATAGACGATTGTGCTGTTGGGTCGATTCCTGTAAATCCGATGGTCACGGTGGAGTTGCTCGGGTTCGGGTGAATCGTCATCGTACTTGAAAGACTGAGCGGATCAAGATTCCCCGACTGAATATCTTTGATGCGGGCAAGTTCATCCTGCAGGCTTGCAATGGTTGATTGTTGTTCTTTGATCGCTTCAACAACAACGGGAATCAAGGCAGTGTAATTTACCGCTTTGTAGCCGTTTTCTAGGGTGTAAACCATTTCAGGTAACACTTTTTCGACTTCCTGTGCAATGAACCCCAGTTGTTTTTCGTCACCGAATCCCATTTCCGGATTTCGCACTTTGTCCCAGTTATAAGCAACTCCGCGCATTTTCAACAATTTATCAAGCGAACCTTCGAGGGCAGTCACGTCTTTTTTGTAACGGGCATCGGATGTAATGAGGTAACCGTCGCTCATGGTAATTCCGTTTACTTTGAGTTTTAAAACACCGCTGGTAACCGAACTCCATGGGCCCGGCTGAACGTTATTGGTTAAGGTAACAGTGAATGGAAACGGTCCTGTAGTCGCAATTCCCACCGAAGTGCCATCGTCGTAGATTTGCGAACAAGCGTAGCTTCCGCTATTGTATTTCGGGACATAATTAGTTGCAAAACAGCTGTTAAGCGCCACCGCATTTATGGCAATTTTACTGTCGTAAACGTATCCCGCCTGATCGATTACCAAGAGATTTCCCTTTCCGGTTTGCAGGTTTTCAAAGCGCACATTGGAATTGGTTCCGGGATCGAGTGGCTTAAAAGCTGCGTCGATGTGCATCGTTGCTGTTGGAGCAGCCGTATGCAAACCGAAATTACCTGTCGCTACCATAGTCCCGATTTCAAGATTTTGCGACGGAATCCACGAATCGAACTGGAAAATAAGGCGGTTGATATCGGGTACCATATCTACATTGTCACCAAAAGCAATAATGGCATTGGCTTCATTCCAGTTGTCGTAGCGCAATCCGAAAAAGGCCCTGTCGGTTGACCAATTGGAAGTAAACCCGTAATAGTTGCAATTTGCCGGTGGAAAACTGACTACGTCACAGGTACCGATGTTTGCCCATTGATCGGAGGCATTGCCGTAAGTTCCGCTTTGAAGATGACCAAGTCGGTTGTCGGAACCATTTGTGGCGTCGATGATCCAATCATCACCGCTTGTGCAGAGATTACTGGTAGGAAAATTAACCAATTGAGCGTGAACGCTGCCTGCCATGAAAGCAGTAGCCAAGAGTGCGATAGCACCCATTTTTTGAATTCGTGTTTTCATAAGAATAGTGTTTAAATGTTCGTATAAGTTACGAGGAAAGAATTGATCCCTGCAAGTTTTTTATGTTAAAAATAATGCGTTAATGATTGATAAATAGAGGGTTAGTCGTTTGTTTTATTGGCGGTGAAAGGTAGTTTAAAGCAACTATTTTTAGTTAACGGAGGTGCAAAATTGTTCGCGCCTCTGTTTGCTAAGGTTTGTGTCCTTTACAGCTTTCGTTGATCGAAAGGTAGAAATCATTGACCATACAATGTAGCTCGGGACACATCCCGAGCTGGTAATTGCCCAATTTCAAAGAATTACATAAAATGTGATTCTGTGTGAAGAATTTATTAATCCAATTTAAGCCTCCGTTGTCTTCACACCGGCATACATCGTACTACTGATTCCCATCAAAGCAAGCATAGTGTCGTCAAACTGCGGCATGATGAGTACTCCAACCACCTGCATTACAAAATAACAGCTCAGGAATACGGTGAACAACAATAATTGAAGCCGGTGAAGGCTAATGCTTTTGCCATCGTTTAACATGTCGAACATAAGTCCTTTGGAATGTTGTCCGTCGGTTTCAAATTGTGTGACTGCCTCAGTCGCTGTAAGTGTACCTCCGCCAGCCGGCTTATCGATGATTCTGCCCAAATAGAATGTACCACCACTGATACCAAGCAGGAGCAGAGTGCTTCCGGTAGGTGAGGTGAGTACATCGGTAATGATCCAGATATGCAGAATGCCGAAGAAAATCACAATGAGCCACAGCAGGAATTGAAAACGGGCCAAACTGTAAGGAATCTCCCTGATATTAATAACTCCCGTTGCTGCATCGGTCTTTTCGATTGCCTTGAAACCGATTTTTACCCCATTGGAAGCGTACAATGATGTGTCTTTAAGAAACGCCCTTCCGTATTTGATAATCAGAATAACCAATAAGATGAATAAAGGATAAAACACCCACGGAATCCACCAAATGGTGGTGTACAAAATAATCTGGTGTTTTTTGTCCGGATTATGATATTCCTTCGTGAGCGTTCCCATGTTTACATTCACTCGATGGTGAAACTTCCAGTAATTCGGATTACTGTACATCAGTTGCCACGGAGAAGTTTCTGCTGTATCACGTTCCAGCTGAAAGATCAGCGCCGGTTCCGAATCGTTGATGAAATGAGGTTTCATATTCGGAAAACAGATGCCATCGATCCAAAGACGGTAACGGCTCATATTGAGGCGTGCACTGTCCAGGTCCCTGCGGTCGATTTTCACCATGATGTAATCGCCCGGATACACATTGTTACCATAACTATTGGGTTCAAAATCAAGATCTTCGCGGTATTTTCTGATGGAAAGAACACGGATGTATTTCTGTTTCGTGGAATCTACCGTCGCCGAATCGGTTTTCACTTTAGGTGGTGTAGCTGGTTTCGTTTCGGCCTGAAGCGTAAAACTCATGAATATCGCCAAAAGGCTGATAAAATAAGGTGTTAAGCGTGCGTATTTCATAGTGATAGTTGTTGTGAATAGTACTCTTTTTTTAGTTCAACGATTTAAATATAGTTTTTTTTTGAATTATGAATGAGGTAATTATAAATTCTGAAGAGAAGTCCCTTGATAATTTATAATTCCCGAACCGCGTCCGCCTTTGGCGCGATTCATAATTTTTGGCTTTACACAAAAAGAAAAAGTATTAGCTTTAATTGGCTTGCCTTCACCCTCATTATCCTTTATTTTTATTAGATGAATCTACTAAGGGTTTCTGCATTGCTGGCGTTTTTGTGCCATTCTGGTGAAGTTGTGGACAGCCATAGCTCACCTGATGCCGATTTGAACAGCGCCAAACGTGGATTTGCACCCTATCCCATGTTGAAGGACGCGGTTAACGTGCCACCTTCTCCCGTTTTGCAGAAAGCCACCAAAGCAGTTCCTTTCGATGACCCCGATTCGTTTTTCAAAGCACTCGCCCACAAAACATTTAATGATACGAGGGTACTCGAACTGCATCCGGGCGACCTCAATGCCGATGGTTTGCAGGATATGCTCATCCTCACCAGCCGTGAACCGGAAGATTCCGAAAAACCTCCGAGAAGAGCAAGACCTATACAGTACAGAAGAGTGTTACTATTCCTGCAATTGGAAGATGGCGATTATCGTTTTGTTGCCTACAACAACCACATTGTCGTAAGCTCCGTGTCGGATACAACAGCGCCCAAAAGACGGGCAGACCCGTACCACAGCATTAGCGTTTCAGAAGGAAAAATCGCCTTCCGGTTCGTCTACGGATCGCGGCAGCGCGACATCGTTACCAATACATATGTCTACAAGCCTGAATACAGTTATTGGTACCAGGAAAGTGTCTTGAAAGAAACCCGTTACTGTAATTTGTGCGATGATCCGCCACGAAAAACGGAGGCTCAATCTACGTTGACAAAAACCAAGGGGTATAAAAAAAACCGGTTTTGATCGTAGGCGCGGGACGCATCCCGCGCCAATCCCAAAACACACGCCAGCGTGTGTTTTATGGAAACCCATTATCATTTCCGTTTCCGCAGATAATCCCGTTTGTCTTTCAGCACCTTCCGTTTGTATTTTGCCTGGTATTTCAGGTTATTACTGATCACATGTGCCGCGCGTTTTTTTGTGAGCGAAATTTCCTTTACAAAAGCTTTGTGACGCACCAATTCCGCCTTGTTATCCTGTTTAATCGCCTTGTACAGGTTATAGTGCTGACCTCTGAAGAATTCATATCCGGTAGTGAAATCCAGTATCGGTAACTGATGCTTGAAAAAATAGCAGTAATCCTTTTTGGTAAGTTCCAGGAAACGGTTGCGTGCTGCCTCAAGACTGTCTTTTCTGATAATGTTCCCGGTGTATAAACGTGCGTAAAGCTTCAGTGTTTTTAGCTGTTGAGCGTCTCTTCGCTTGATGAGTTTATTCAATTCAATGAAATGAGCATACATCGTATCAGACGGAAACAACACCTGATCTTTCACCGAAAGCAAGAGCGCCTGTTCGTATTGCCTGATCGAATCCTGGAATTCAACGATCCGTTTGTCTCGATCATCTTTTAAATCGTAAATGCGGGCGTAAACACAACGGTAGAAGTAATTGTTTTGCGGACTGAGCAGTTTTTCCTGTTCCCAGACATTATCCGACAGCTGATTCAGGCGAACAAGGAAATCCGACTCCAAAAAATCAATCCGTTCATTCATCGAATCCAGCTTGCTTTCGCTGAGGCCGATCCTGTTTTCGATGCCTTCGGCGGTTTCCTCTTTCAATTGCTTGGCTGCCGGGTTCTTTGGCCTGAAGCGCAGCTGTGTACGGTGATTTCGTAAACTCACCCGCTGGCCGGATTTAATCTTCGGACTGATCGTCTTGATTTTATTCGCCCGTTTCCGCAGGTTCGAAACGTTGGTGATATTGACCGCCGTGTGTTGTTGGTTCCTTTTCCGCTGCAGCTTCACCTTCTCATTGTCTTTCGATGTGTGGAACTTGAAATAAGCCTTGTTTTGCGGATGGCTTCGTTTCAGCTCGTTTCGCGCCAGGTTGAGGTAAAACACCGTGGAATCATAACCTGATACCTTCTCCAATGAATCGAGCGTCAGA
Organism: Candidatus Fluviicola riflensis; assembly: GCA_002243285.1. Lineage (GTDB taxonomy): Bacteria > Bacteroidota > Bacteroidia > Flavobacteriales_D > Crocinitomicaceae > Fluviicola > Fluviicola riflensis. The sequence continues at coordinate 485,600 of CP022585.1, forward strand.
TAAGCTTCTTTGTAGAAAATGTTGGCGATGTGGAAATAATTTGATGCCGGTTCAATGCCATTCCTCGGATTATTGGCGAGGCTTTGGGTGATCTTTTCCTTGAATTGCCCGATTGAATCCAACGCGAAAAAATCATCACAGTCCAGGCACATTTTACCTTCACGGTCCTGGATGAGGTATTGGTCCTTATCGAGGTCGTAATAACTTGTGTCGGCCGAAAACTCGCGCACGTTACTGATCTCCGATGTTAAGGCCCAGTAAGGCGAATTCGGAAAATGAGTAATCGCAAAAAGCCGCGGTTCTGTGAGGAAAAAAGCCTTGTCTTTCACTTTTCCATGATGGATCACTATGCGTAGCCGATACCAGCTTAGCACACGGTCAACCACCCGCCAGAAAAGAGGGAGCTGTTCCACCAACCTGATTTTCTTCTCCTTGTGTTTCGGGATCTCGCAGAAAACATTCTTCTCATGCTTCACAATCAGTACTTTTTTTCGGAGTTTCGTTTTGTTTGTATGAATGTTGACACGCCAGTTATAAACCCGCTGACTGAATTTTCCCAACCGGTATTCATATCCTCCAGCCGACCAGGTTACGTCATACACATACCACTTATCGTCCAGTTTCACTGCATTCCACGCGTGATTATCGAAGTAAATGGTGTCGTTGATGTCAAACAACATATCTTTGGCATAACCTGTAACTGTCACGTTGTGAATATCGGCAAGTGCGCACAGGTGATCCATCAGGGCGGCATACTGAAAACAGATCGCCTCTTTTCGCCGCAATACTTTACGAATGTCCGTCTCGGAATAGTACCCTTTCCCCGAATAATAACTGCGGTAATCATACTGAACATTAGAAGCCACCCAGGCAAAAATCGCCTCAAACTTTTCGAGATCACCTGTCTTTCCGGCAGTCAGCGTCTCCACCAATAATTTCGGATCGCGTTCGGTTTTCCAGGACAATTTCGGTGCTCGAATCACAGAGCTGCTGTCAGGCTGCGCGAACAACATCTGCGTCAGCAACAGCATCGCAATCAGGCAAATGTTAGAAAGGGAATTGACAGGCGGCTTTATCATTTAGTCGACAAACAGGTTCGCAAAATACACAATAATCCATTTACGGAAATGGAGGAGGTTTATTGTGTATGTCGGGAGGTGGGGAGAGGTAACCGCAGGATGGATTAATAAGTTATATTTGAACAAGAGAAAACAAACCCGAACAAGTGGATAATAGCTTCCTGACATCCTACATTCATCAGTTTCAACATCTAAACAGGGCACACAATTTAGGAGGCGCTCCGCATAAACCCATTCTCCTGCTTTCCATTGCGCAGTTGATCAACCGAGGTGACATCATTGATAATCGTATCCGCATAAGCGAAGAATTGGTGCTGGCATTTAAGGATAATTGGTACCGTTTTGTCGATACGCCTCACACCCTGAATTTTGCGTTGCCGTTCTTTCACATGGGACATGAACCCTTTTGGAAATTGGTTCCTTATCCGAGAATGGAAATCGGGTTGACCAACTCCAAAAGCATCAAGAGTTTTAAGAATTTACAGGAAACACTCAATTACGCATGGTTAGATCAGCCTTTATTTGAATTGTTGAAGAATCCGGAAATGAATCAATTGCTGGTAAATGTATTGCTGGATCGGTATTTTCCCCGAACGAAAGACCGGCAACAACAGGAGATTCCGCTATTTCTCACCAACCCTGATTCACTGATGATAGCCGAGCCGGAATTGGTGCAATGGGAAAAGCCGATTGCTATCGTGACTAAGGATCAAAAGGAACAAATTGTATTTCTTAGAAGTGCTCTTTTTAAGCGCGAAATTCCACGTGTGTATTCTTACAGATGTGCCATTTCAGGATTACAGGTGAAAATTCCACCACGATCATTCAGATTAATAGAAGCTTGTCACATCAAACCGTTTTCCTTATCTGAAACCGAAACCATTGGGAACGGCATTGCGCTCACGCAAACACTGCACAGAGCATTTGATGGTGGTTTGATCACCATCGATAAAGCCTACAAAACAGTTGTCTCTGCTCGTATTGAGGAAAACCGCGATTCACCTTATGCGCTGCATCAGTTTCATGGGAAATCGATTTACCTGCCGGGTGATAAGCGGCTGTATCCAAGTCAGGAGATTTTGGAATGGCATAGGAGTGAGCGGTTTGAGAGGTGATGAATAACTGTGCCTAGTTTTGAATTTGCAGCGCGAATTCTTCCATTTCTTCAAGTGCAATAATCCAATTTACATCATCACCTGCATATATGAAACCAATCTTATTGTTGTTTAGATAATTGATAACCGGGATGTCAGGTATCTGATTTGAAATAAAAATCGTCACGAAGTTAGTTTCATCTTTTGATGTTAGTGATTTGATCGTAAATTCTTCATTTAAGTATAAAATAATAAAACAAATTGTTATTCTTCGGGTTGGTTCGTCTAGATTCGGATCGCTAAATGATAACTCAATTTGGTTTTGTTTTTTGACAAGCGCATAATTTTTTTTATCAGCATATTGCGAGATTACCTCAAATATTTGATTGATCATTATTCTTTCTTCCAAATAATCCGATAGAAGATCAGCTTGATCTGAATTCACCAAATTGTCAATATCTCTTAAGATATAAATTGTTCCACCAATAAGACAAGTAAGGAAAAGTGGAATCAGGTATAAATAATACCAACCGGTCCAAGGAATTACGAATGCATTTGAGGCAAATACGATTAATAGAATAGTAAAGTATTCAAGAATTCTTGATTTAATTAAGCTAGTGGCTTCAGTTTCATTAATAACTGTTAGCAAACCAATAGAGCCAAATTCTGGATCTTTTGTGCTGATGCTGTCAAACACTTGGATAGTCCAACTAGGTTTTACACCAATTGAAATTAAATGATCAGTGATCTGATTATTTGGATTTTTAGTATTTGAAATCGATCTTTTCTTAAAACATTTGATGATAAGTAGGCTAGCCAAACTGATTGTAAAAAATAATATGGCAAGTATCAAAAAGCAAGGAAAGCATACAGCATAAATTACCAATTGTTTAGCTATAATCTCCCAAACAATGATCCAAATGATTACAGAATAAACAACGAGTGAGACTAGTTGAAATGGCGATATTTTCTCGTTCAGAGACATGAAATTGAACTCATCTGACCATTGAAATTCAAAATTTGAAATTGGAAATAATAATTGAACAAGCAGTGTTGAAAATATTAGGGTTATAAGTAATTTGATTATTATCAAAATAATGCGCTCTGCTTTTTCGGGTTCCTCTAGAATGATTTTGATAAATCGAATCATGATTATGTATTGCTTGTAAAGAGGTGAATTTAAGAAAATTCATATAGAATAAACTTGCTGGAATTAGGTGAGTGGAATCATAGATTTCTTACCACTAGCTTACCTAGTCCTATGTACCCTTGAAATCCCAACACCAACCCATCCAACCCCAAAACCACCAAATTCTCCCGTTTCCAACCCGAAAAACCACCTCGACCCCAGTAAAATCAAACCTTCTGGCATCAATTCAATGTCAACCCCGTAGATGCCCCATAGACGTCCCGTATATATCCCGTATATATCCCGTGTCAGCCATCCCAAAAAATGACTTTCTGATCCTTGAAATCCTAAAACTCCGTAGCGATGGACGTTAGGACATCTGCTACGGAGTGGTCTTCTATCTCAAGTCTCCCGTCTACAACTCAATTCATCCTAGTTTTCCACATTCCCACTTTTCCCCACCATTCTATTTTTCACTTAAATTCCAATAAAATCAGTACCTTTACACCCATTGTTGTAACCTTTACACGTGTTCATACGTACGAAGTTTTCAACAAAGTGTAACTTGGTGGTAAAAAGTGGGTTATTTCCCCTAATTTTACCCATTATTTAAGCTATGGCTGGACTTGTAGGAGAATTTGAAGTGAAACTTGACGGTAAGGGGCGATTCCTCTTCCCGGCTGGGTTGCGCAAACAACTTTCTCCCGAGGCTCAGGAACAATTCATGTTGAACAAAGGCTTTGAGGATTGTCTCACGCTGTATCCGATGAACGAATGGGATAAGCTCGCAGACAAACTCAGCAAACTCAACCTGTTTAAACCCAAAAACCGAATGTTCTACCGTTTGTTCCATCAGGGAGCAAAGCAGGTGGCGCTCGATTCTGCCGGACGTGTACTCGTTCCGGTGATGCACATGGAGCGTGTGGGGTTAGATAAGGATGTGATGCTCATCGCCTACAACGACCGAATTGAGATCTGGGACAAGTCCAAATACTTCCAACTGTTGGATGGTAACATGGCTGATTTCGCTGATTTGGCGGATGAAGTAATGGGTGATTTGGGGAACGATGACGAATAACGACACATACCATGTACCGGTAATGCTCAAAGAATGTTTAGACGGATTGTCTATTCATCCCGATGGCACTTACGTTGATGTTACCTTCGGTGGTGGTGGTCATTCGCGCGCCATTTTCGAGCAGCTTTCTCCCAAAGGACAATTAGTCGTATTCGATCAGGATCCTGATGCGCGTGCCAATGCATGGTCTGCTCCCAATTTCCATTTTGTTCCCGCCAATTTTTCCTTCCTCAAAAACCATTTGAAAGTAATGGGAATCAACAAGGTCGACGGTATTCTGGCCGATCTTGGAGTTTCCTCACATCAGTTCGATGATACCAAGCGCGGGTTCTCCATTCGTGGCGATGAAGCCCTGGATATGCGTATGAATCAAAGTGGTGAAATCACCGCGGCAAGCATTTTGGCAACCTATGACGAAGAGCAGCTGGCGAAAATTTTCCGTGCTTACGGCGAAGTTCAGGGTGCCTACAAGGCAGCGGTGGAATTGGTGAAACAACGCAAGCGCAAGCCGATCAAAACAACCGGTCAGCTAATGGAAATCTTGTTTCCCCTGGCGCCGAAGTTCAAGGATCATAAATATTTCGCGCAGATCTTCCAGGCCTTGCGCATCGAAGTGAACCAGGAAATGGAAGCCTTGGAAAAATTCCTCCTGCAAATTCCGGATGTATTAAAAACCGATGGCCGTTTGGTGGTGATGTCCTATCATTCACTGGAAGACCGTTTGGTGAAAAATATCATGAAACGTGGTAATATCGACGGATCGATTGAGAAGGATTTCTTCGGCAATGTATTAAAGCCGTTCGAGGAAATTACCCGCAAACCCGTTAGCCCGACGGAAGAAGAAATTACGGCCAATTCGCGGGCCCGCAGTGCCAAGTTACGAATCGCAAAACGTGTGTCTGATGGAAAATGAATACCACGAACGCGTAGGGGGCGATCGGGATCGCCCTGATAAATCGGATCGCAATCCGCGCTCTGGACGACGGTCGCGTGACGATGATCGTGATATCGGCCGTGAGGCCCTGGAAAACCTGCAAGGCAACGTATATCGTGAAAAACCGCCCGTTGATAAAGAACCTGTGGGGTCGCGGTTCACCGCGACCAACAATGCGACCAATACTGAAACCGGTCGTAAAACGACCGATGGCGTAAAGGTCGAACGTGATCGACCTGATCCGCGCCAAAAAAAAACACCCCGTCCCCCAAAACGCCCCAACATCATTGTTCAGGTCCTCAACGGCGATATCCTCACCCGTGATTTTGTATTGAACAACCTCACATACATTTTCTTTTTCCTCTTCCTGTTGTTGTTGGTGGTGGGGAAAGGTTATTACGGCAAACAATTGACCAAGGACATTGATGCGCTGCAAACGGAAGTGAATGCCAATACGGCAGAATATATAGAGAATAAAGCAAGGCTGGAAGAGTTGACATCGCGCTACCGCCTGGTAGAAATGCTGGAGCGGCGCGGATTGAAAGAATCGTTGAAACCGGCGAAGGTGATTCGCATTAAACAACCCGAAAAATGAGTGATAAAAAGGATCTGATCTGGAGAGCCTACCTCGTTTATTTAGGCTTTTTTGTTGCGTTGATCGTAGTCATCGTGAAAATTGTGATGATCCAAACTGAAGGAACAGCGACTATTTTCGCGAATAAGGAAGAGAAGATCCCGAAAAGGGCTATGCCGCGTTTCCCGCGCAAAGGCGAAATCCTCGACCGCAATTATACACCATTGGTGACTTCGGTGTCGTTCTACGATATTCACATGGATCCGGGGGTGGTAGACCAGGAAGTGTTCGACCGCGATATTTCCGATCTGGCGCGTGGTCTGTCAGGGATTTTCCCAAGTACATCGGCGCGTGATTACGAAAACATGATCCGTCGGGCGCGGGTGAACAACAAACATTACATCACCATTAAACTCAAAGCGACCAATGAACAACGCAGACGGGTGCGTGAGTTGCCGATCTTTAAACTAGGACGAAACAAAGGTGGGTTGATCGATACGGATGAAACGGTGGTGCGTAAACGTCCGCATGGTGAAATGTTGCAGCGTACCCTTGGTTACTACCAGAAAAACAAGGGCGAGAAAGAGTTGCGCGTTGGAATTGAAGGGGCTTATATCGAATACCTTGCCGGAGAACCGGGATTGGAGATTGAACAGAAAATCTCTTCAGGCTGGAAGAAAACCGGGCAAATGCTCCGGGAGCCGGTCGAAGGTGCTGATTTGATCACGACCATCGATCTGAACATCCAGGAAGTGGCGCATTCGGAGTTGTACCAGCAATTGAAAAATCAGGGTGCGCGCAGTGGATCGGTGATCGTAATGGATGTGAAAACCGGCTACGTTCGCGCAATCGTGAATTTACAGCTGGGGAAAGACGGTGAATACCACGAATTGTACAACCACGCTATCGGTACGAAGGAAGTTCCGGGATCGACCTTCAAATTGGCGGCATTAATGGCTGCGCTGGAAGATGAAAAAATCGCACTTAGCGATACGGTGAATGCCGACGGTGAATACAATTTCTTCGGAAAGAAACTGAAAGATTCCAATCCGTATGGTTACGGACGCATCTCTGTTCGCCGGGCATTTGAACTGTCGTCAAACGTCATCGCGAAAGTGATTTACAATGCCTATCGCACAGAACCGGAGGCGTTTACAGCACGCTTGAAAGAATTCGGAATCACTGAACCGTTGGGTATCGAACTGCAAGGCGAGCCGGTTCCTACGGTGTACCAACCGGGTTCGTCGCATTGGTGGGGCGGTTCACTGGCGTGGATGTCAATCGGGTACGAAGTACAGCAAACACCATTGCAAACACTGGCTTTTTACAATGCGGTGGCAAATGAAGGAACGCTCGTTCGTCCGCAGTTTGTGCAGGAAATTCGCCGCGGTTCGGAAGTGGTGAAACTGAGCAAGCCGATTGTGCTTCGCCAGAAAATCTGTTCCGACAGAACCTTGCGCCAGTTGCAGGAATGTTTATCGGGAGTGGTGAAACGCGGTACAGGTAGCGCCTTGAAATCGTCGCTGTTCGACATCGCAGGTAAAACCGGAACGGCCCGGATCCTGAACGACGATTTACGTTACGGCGAAAAAGGTGAAGAGCGTTACCAGGCTTCGTTTGTGGGTTATTTCCCGGCTAAGGAACCGCTTTATTCGTGTATTGTGGTAGTGTCGGCCCCAAGCAAAGACATTTACGGAGCTACGGTTTCAGGAACAGTGTTTTCGGCCATCGCCAACAAAGTGTACTCCAACACACTGAGGTACCACAAAGCGATCAACGAATCGCGCAAAAAAGTGAAAGAAGCGCCGCTTTCAATGGACGGTAACCGCGCTGATATTTTAGCAGTGCTTGGCCATTTGGGCATTCACTATTCCATTTTGCAGCAGTCAGATTGGTTCAGCACGAAAGCCGAAGGAAATAACGTGAAAATGGATCGCCGCAAGGTGAATAAAAATACGGTTCCCAACGTGGTCGGTTTGTCTGCCCGCGATGCGGTTTACCTCATAGAACGCCTCGGAATGCATGTGTATTTGCGCGGATCAGGACAAGTGGTGTCGCAGACCATTCCGGCAGGAACACCGGCCTACAAAGGCGGATTGATAGAATTGGTATTGAAATGATAAAGTTAAACGACATAGCATCAGCAACAACAGTCAACTCGTGGATCGGTCCGCAAGATGCTGCTGTGTCGGCAATTGTGTTCGACTCGCGCAAAGCTGTTGCGGGAACGGTGTTTGTGGCCATGAAGGGAACCAAAGCCGACGGGCACGATTTCCTTTCGCAGGTAATCACCCAGGGCTGCACGGCAATTGTGACCGAAAAAACAATCGATTCTCCGGCTGATGTAACGCAATTGGTGGTTCCCGATACCGGAAAAGCATTGGGAGAATTGGCGCATGCATTTTACGGTTCGCCATCAGATGAATTGATCCTTGTTGGCATTACCGGAACCAACGGAAAAACAACTTGCACAACGTTGCTGCACCGCTTGTACACAAATCTCGGCTACAAAGTAGGCTTGTTGTCTACGGTAGTGAATCTTATTGGTGACGAAGCGGTTCCTGCTACGCATACCACACCTGATCCGGTAGCGTTGAACGCTTTATTGGCGGATATGGTCGCGCAGGGTTGCTCGCACTGTTTCATGGAAGTGAGTTCGCATGCTGTGTCGCAAAACCGCATTGCCGGGTTGAATTTCAAAGGTGGCGCGTTTACCAACATCACGCACGATCATTTGGATTACCACGGCACGTTCAAGGCTTACATTGAAGCGAAAAAAGGATTCTTCGACAATTTGGCGAAAGGAACATTTGCCCTCACGAATGCCGATGATAAAAACGGAATGGTGATGGTGCAAAACACCAAAGCAACCATTTCCACTTACGCCATGAAAAGTCACGCCGACTACATGGTGAAAGTGCTTGAAAATAGTTTCGGCGGATTGGTGCTGACCATCAACGGAACTGAAGTCTGGACGCGGTTGATCGGCGATTTTAATGCTTACAATCTCACAACGGTCTTCGGGATTACCCAATTGCTGGACGAAGACGCAACGGAAGTATTGACTGTTTTAAGTCGCCTGGAATCGGTTGACGGCCGCTTTCAGTTTACCCAAAGCGCCGGATCGGTCACAGCTATCGTGGATTACGCACACACGCCGGATGCTTTGCTGAACGTGCTGAAAACCATTGAAAATATCCGCACGCGCAACGAGCAGGTGATCACGGTTGTTGGTTGCGGTGGCGACAGGGATGCACTAAAACGTCCGGAAATGGCGCGCATTGCCTGTGAATTGAGCGACAAAGTGATCCTGACGTCCGACAATCCGCGGTCGGAAGATCCGCAAGCCATTCTCGACGAAATGGAAAAAGGCGTAGAACCGCAGCATTTCATGAAAGTGTTGACGATTCAAGATCGTGAACAAGCTATTAAAACCGCGGTTGCCCTGGCGCAGCCCAAAGATATTATCCTCGTTGCGGGGAAAGGACATGAAAAATACCAGGAAATCAAAGGCGTGAAACATCCGTTCGACGATTTCCAACTAGTGGAAACATACTTTACTAAACTAAACAAATGATGAATGCAATTTCTACGAATCAATCAACACTATTTGGGCATAAAGCGTGTCCGTTAGGCACGCAAAAAATTAGTGCATTCGTGAGAAAAGCTAAGTCAAACATGTCCATTGAATGTGCGAATTCATGAGCACATCAGTGGGAAACAAAACAACAATACTAAACTGAATAAATAATGTTAACGTACCTCTTTGATTATCTCGAACAACTGGATTTTCCCGGAGCAGGATTGTTTCAATACATTTCCTTCCGTGCGGCAATGGCGTTGATTACCTCGCTTATCGTTTCGATCATTTTCGGAAAACGACTGATCAACCTGTTGCGTCGTCAGCAGATCGGCGAAACCGTGCGTGATTTGGGATTGGCCGGACAAATTGAAAAATCGGGAACACCAACCATGGGTGGAATCATCATCCTGAGCGCCATCCTTATTCCAACCTTGTTGTTCGCCAAACTGCACAATATTTATGTGGTCACCATGATCATTGCTACCGTTTGGCTCGGCGCGATCGGTTTCCTCGATGATTACATCAAAGTCTTTAAGAAAAACAAAGAAGGTCTTGCCGGCCGTTTTAAGATCATCGGACAAATCGGTGTGGGAATTATCGTGGGTTGCATTATGTATTTCCACCCCGATGTACAGGTACACAAACGCGTGGATACCGATTACAAACTACAGGCGGGCGAAAGTTTTGTGACACATCAGCACACGAGCGAGAAAACAGACACCATTCCTGCCAAATGGATCGAAACACGTGATATGACCACAACCATTCCGTTCATCAACAACAACGAATTCAACTACAACTGGTTGATCGGTGATTTTGATAAATCGTACGGCTGGTTGCTGTTCATTCCATTGGTGATTGTGATCGTGATCGCGGTTTCCAACGGTGCCAATATGACCGACGGACTCGACGGACTCGCAACCGGAACCAGTGCCATTGCCGGAATCGCGCTGGCTATCCTGGCCTACGTGACCTCCAATATTCGCTTCGCGGATTACCTCGATGTGATGTATGTCCCCTACGCCGAGGAACTCGTGATTTTCATAGCCGCCTTTGTGGGAGCGTGCATCGGATTTTTGTGGTACAACAGTTACCCGGCTCAGGTATTTATGGGCGATACCGGAAGTTTGGCCCTTGGTGGAATCATCGCTGTGTTTGCGATTTCCATTCGTAAGGAATTACTGATCCCGGTATTGTGCGGCATTTTCCTTATCGAGAATTTATCGGTGATCATGCAGGTCGGTTATTTCAAATACAGCAAGAAACGAAGTGGTGCTGGCAAGCGGATTTTCCTCATGGCCCCGCTGCATCACCATTACCAGAAAAAAGGACTCCATGAAGCGAAAATCGTATCGCGCTTCTGGATCGTAGCCGTATTGCTCGCAGTAGTCACCATTGTAACCCTGAAACTCCGTTAATGGACTTGAACACCAAAATAGTAGTGATTTTGGGCGCCGGCGAAAGCGGTGTCGGAGCAGCCATTTTAGCGCAAGCGAAAGGGGCGAAGGTCTTCGTGTCCGATTACGGGACCGTGAAACCATCGTTTCAGCAGGAATTAGGTGAATACGGTTTGGAATGGGAACAAGGAACACATTCCATGGAGCGCATTCTGGAAGCTGATCTCATCGTGAAATCGCCGGGCATTCCGGAAAAAACACCCGTGATGAAAGCCATTCGCGAAAAAGGGATCAAAGTGGTTTCCGAAATCGAGCTGGCGGGCTATTTCACCACGGCAAAAAAAGTGTGCATCACAGGAAGCAACGGAAAAACGACCACCACCATGATGATTCATCACCTGCTCACCAAAGCCGGAATGAATGTGGGATTGGCCGGAAACGTGGGCTACAGTTTTGCCAAACAGGTTGCATTGGAAAACAAGGAAATCTATGTGTTGGAACTGAGTTCATTTCAGCTCGATGACATGGAAGATTTCCGCGCTGATATTGCCATTCTTACCAACATAACACCCGATCATTTGGATCGGTACGAATACAACATGCAATTGTACGTGGATTCAAAATTCCGCATTCTGCAAAACCAGACTGCCGAAGATTATTTCATCTACAATGCCGATGATCCGATCATCAACGCCGAACTGGAGAAACGCTCCATAGCGTCACAATTGCTTCCGTTTTCGTTGACTAAAACCTTCGAAAAAGGAGCTTACATAGCAAACAAACAACTCATCATAAACTTTAACAATCAGTTCATTATGTCTATACATGATTTAGCACTAAAGGGTAAACACAACACCCAAAATTCACTAGCTTCAGGGTTAGCCGGTCGCTTGTTGGATATCCGCAAGGATGTTGTGCGCGAAAGTCTGTCAGACTTCGTCAATGTGGAACACCGTTTGGAGTTCGTGGCCAAAGTATGTGGCATCGAATTCATCAACGATTCCAAAGCTACCAATGTCAATTCAACCTGGTTTGCCTTGGAAAGCATGGAAAACCCGACGGTTTGGATCGTAGGTGGTGTCGACAAAGGCAACGACTACAGCGAATTGACCGAATTGGTCAAAGAAAAAGTAAAAGCCATCATCTGTTTGGGGAAAGACAACCAGAAGATCATCGATGCTTTTTCAGGTATGGTAGAAACCATCGTAGAAGCAGGTTCCGCAATGGAAGCGGTGGCTTACGGTTATCGTTTGGCCAAAAAAGACGAAACGGTATTGTTGTCGCCATGCTGCGCGAGTTTCGACTTGTTCGAAAATTACGAGGACCGTGGTAATCAGTTCAAGCAGGCAGTTCGTTCGCTTTAATCGGTTGTCATGAATACAAAGCAGCAAACAGGCCAGGCTCAATCCCTGCTCGATGCCCGTCAGGAAGCGCTCAAAGCTGCCGAAAGACAGTCGTTGCGCCCGTTGGGGAAACTGTGGGGAATGGATGTGTTTACGTGGTACAATCCGTCGGTGTATGAACTTTCGGCTACCATTTCTACCTTCCCGTTTCCTGTATTCTGGCTGGGAAATGCCAAGCTGGTAAAAGAACTGGCGCAGGTCGATCCGAAAAGCATGCGGTCACTCGCGTGGTGCGGTCAGTACGACAACGCACAGATAGATTTACCGGCTGATGTGTTGGCTCCAATGCCGTTGCACACAGCTACCGAAAGCATGGAAGACGCGCTTGTGGTACTCAGAAATGTGAAGCAAAACCGTCATATTCTCTTATTTACCGTTGCGGGAAATGAGTGGAAGACGAAGCTGGCCGATTTTGAAAACTTTGTACAGTTAAACAGCAACAGATGAATTTGACCGTTCGCATCCGGCCTTTTTTTGACTCGTTTTTCAGCGGATCAGGAAGCCGTTTTCCGGTATTTTTCCGGGAAAGGATGCGTGTGTTTTCCATTACCCTGATGCCCTTATTGATGAGTTTCGGGCTGATTGTTGATCAAGGAATATGGGAAAACAAAAAACGGAATAGTTCCGATAAGCAGAACGGTACCAGATGATACAGCTGATTCGCACATATCTCAAAGGCGACCTGGTAATCTGGGTGCTCACGCTGATCTTACTCGGGTTTTCCCTGGTGAGCGTATATAGCTTTGTGCCGATCCTCGTGAAAATGGATGGTGGTAGTCCTACCAAGTACCTGTTCAAACATTTTATTTACATCCTCATTGCCATTTTCGCAATGTACTGGATCCATCGGCGCGATCCGAAATATCTTTCCAAATACTCGAAGATCATTTTTTACCTGGGAGTCAGTTTACTGGTCTTCACCTTGTTTTTCGGGGAAAAAACCAATGAAGCCGGTCGTTGGATCAAGATTCCGTTTGTAGGTTTGACCTTCCAGTCTTCCGACTTTGCCAAGCTGGCGCTGATTGTTTACCTCGCGCGTTTGCTTTCGAAGAAAAAGGATGTGTTGAAATCCTGGAAAGAAGGATTCCTTCCGATTATGGCGCCCATTGTCATTGTGTGTGCGTTGATCGTAAAAGACAATTTCTCCACGGCGGCCATTTTGTTTATGATCTGTTTTGTGTTGCTCTTTTTGGGTCGCGTTCCCATTGGGAAAATGCTCACGACCGTAGTCGCAGGTGTCGGATTATTTGCTTTGGTTGTGGGCGCACATTTGGCCTTGCCGGATATGAAAATTCTGCCTCGCTGGCAAACCTGGGTCAATCGCGTAACCAATCAGTATAACAATTCGGAAGATATCGATGTGGCCGGAACGCTGCAGGCCAGTAATTCCAAACTGGCTATTTACAACGGCGGACTCACCGGTCAGGGAGTGGGCGACGGCAAGCTCAAAGAATTTATTCCGGAAGCGTATGCCGACTTTTTCTTCGCCAGTTATGTCGAGGAATTCGGGTTGATTTCCGCAATTTTTCTTGTGCTGGTCTACCTGATCATTCTCTACCGGATCATGCGTATCGCACTCAAAGCCGACAATCTCTTTGAGACGTACCTCTGTTTGGGAATCGGGATTTTACTCCTTTCCCAGGCAGCAGTTAATATGATGGTCTGTACGGGAATTTTCCCCGTAACCGGACAAAATATGCCTTTCCTCGCCATGGGAGGTTCGGCCATGATCATGGCATGCGTCAGCATTGGTATTGTGCAGGCGGTGGCGCAAAAACAGGAAAAAGGCAAAGAAGGAGAAACCGAAAATGTATTTGAATAAAAGATGTTGAAAAAGATTATCATATCAGGTGGTGGAACAGGCGGACATATATTTCCCGCCCTGGCCATTGCCAATGAAATCAGGTTGCGCTACCCGCAGGCCGACATTTTGTTTGTGGGAGCTATCGGTAAAATGGAAATGGAACGCGTTCCTGCCGCCGGTTATAAAATTGTTGGTTTACCCATCGTTGGGTTGCAACGTAAGTTCACCTTGTCGAACTTCGCATTGCCGTTTAAATTGCTGAAAAGCCTCGCGAAAGCCAAAAAGATTCTAAAAGACTTTCAACCGGAAGTGGTGATCGGAGTAGGTGGTTATGCCAGCGGGCCTACGCTCAAAATGGCAACCCGTTTGGGGATTCCGACCGTGGTGCAGGAACAAAATTCCTATCCCGGAAAAACCAATCGTTTATTATCGAAAAGTGTTTCGGCAATCTGCACAGCTTACGAAGGGTTGGAAAGTGTGTTTCCGGCAGCAAAAATCAAATTGACCGGTAATCCGGTTCGGCAGGAATTGAAAGAACTGAACCTTTCGCGGGAAGAAGCATTTGCCTGTTTTCCGGCATTGAACCCCGCGAAAAAAACCGTATTGGTCATGGGTGGAAGCCTCGGCGCACGTACGTTGAATGAAAGCGTGCTCTTTGTGGCCGATCAGCTGGAACAGGAAAACGTACAGGTATTGTGGCAATGCGGTAAATACTACTTCGAAGCTATGAAAACTGAAGTGGAAGGAAAGAAAAACATCCTGCTCACAGATTTTATTGCCCGGATGGATGCTGCGTATACCCTGGCGGATGTGATCGTTTCCCGGGCTGGTGCATTATCGATATCGGAACTGTGCCTGGTAGGTAAACCGACGATCCTGGTGCCTTCACCTAATGTATCGGAAGATCATCAAACCAAAAACGCAATGGCGTTGGTGAAAAATCATGCCGCCATTTTGGTGAAAGATGCGATAGCAAAAGAAGAAGGATTGAAAACGGCCTTTGCCGTATTGAAAGATAAAAACCAGTCCCAATTGTTGGGCAGCGCTATCAAAGCGATGGCAAAACCCAATGCATCCGCAGATATTGTGGATGTGATAGAAGGGCTGGTAGCATCGCGATTTATCGCGATGTAAAAGGTAATTGTAAGAAAAACAATAATGAAACCGGAAACAACAAAGCGACTTTATTTTATCGGCATCGGAGGAATCGGAATGTCGGCACTGGCGCGTTATTTCCATGCCAAAGGGTTTGCAGTTGCCGGTTACGACAAAACGCCGTCGCCGTTGACAAACGAACTGATCGCCGAAGGAATGGCGGTGCATTTCGAGGATTTGGGTGCGAACGTTCCGGCCGAATTTAAAGAAGTGGAAGGAACATTGGTCGTTTACACACCGGCCATCCCAAAAACAATGGGTGAACTGGTGTATTTTCAGCAACAGCACGAAGTTCTGAAGCGGTCGGAAGTATTGGGTTTGATCACGCAATCGAGCAAAGGATTGGGCGTTGCCGGAACACATGGTAAAACCACCACGAGCACTTTACTGGCGCACGTTCTGCACGAATCGCATGTGAAATGCTCAGCCTTTTTGGGTGGCATTTCCAGCAATTTTAATTCCAACGTAGTTATTGATGCGACTTCTGAATATGCCGTGATCGAAGCCGATGAATTTGATCGTTCATTCCTGCGGTTGTCGCCATTCGCCAGTATCATCACGGCAATGGATCCCGATCATTTGGATATTTACGGTACCGAGGCTGAATTCCATGCCGGATTTCAGGCGTATACCGACAAGCATACAGCCGTCGGATTTGTGGTGCAGAAATGGGATCTTGATCTGAAACCTTCAGCTGCACGGACGATTACCTATGGCGTCAATGCTCCCAAAGCTGATTACAATGCCGTCAATCTGAGATCGGTCGACGGTCATTTTTACTGCGATATCAAAGGTCCGGGAGTAGACTGGAAACACGTCGAACTCGGTTTACCCGGCATCCACAACTGTGAAAATGCGGTAGCTGTTTGCGCTATGTGCATCGAGCTGGGACTTACCAAAGCTGAGATCATTCATGGGCTAAAATCGTTTATGGGCGTAAAACGTCGCTTCGATTACCACATTCGTACTGAGCAATTGGTGTACATCGACGACTACGCACACCATCCCACCGAAATTGCCGCTTTGGTAGATTCGGTCAGGATGCTTTACCCGACACGTTTCATCACCGGAATTTTCCAACCGCATTTATTTTCACGAACACGTGATTTTATGCCCGGTTTTATCGACCAGCTTTCGCGTTTGGACAAAGTGATTCTGATGCCAATTTATCCGGCTCGCGAAGAACCGATTGCCGGTGTCACAAGCGATGAATTGATGAAAGCCATTTCAACCGATTGCCTGTTGTTGAATCCGGCCGAAGTGATGGAATGGAGTAAAACGGTGAAAGAGGGAATTATTCTGACCATCGGTGCAGGGGATATTGATCGTTTGGTTCCGCAATTGACTAACCAGTTTAAAGTCAATCTCTCATGAAAAACTGGGGACGCATCATCGGTTGGTCACTGTTTGTGGTGTTGGTCATTACCTTATTGGTAGTCGCGCGCCGTATGCAGGAAGAAACCGTTGTGGGCAAACCCAATATCGCGATTCGCATCGATGACGAAAACGCATTCCTGACCGAAAATGAATTGATCGTGCGACTTAAACGCAAAGGATTGGTCTTTGATGATCAGCGCATGGAAGAATTAAACACTGCCGCAATCGAAGCATTTATCCGCGAAATGCACGAAGTAGAATCGGTAGAAGTATTCAAACGCATGGCCGGCAATTGGGATATCCGTTTGAAAGTCCGCCGTCCGTTAGCCCGGATTTTTAATTCACGGGGTGAAAGCTTTTACGTTGATTCGAAAGGAGCTACAATGGATCCTTCACCGAATTTCACAGCGCGTGTACTGGTGTTCTCCGGCAATATTTCCGACAGAAGCGACACCCTGACGGTAGACGAGATTCTGGAAAATGATTCACTCGTTCAGGCCCGACAACTGGACGACATCTACCGTTTGTCCAAATACATTTCCGAAAACAAATTTCTGCGCGCCCAGATTGCGCAGGTTCACCGAACATTGGGTGGAGATTTTGTACTCATTCCACAAGTTGGAAACCACAAAATTATCTTCGGTTCCGCCTACACCGATGCAGAAGTCAAAGAAAAACTCGACAAGCTCGTGATCTTTTACGAAGAAGGGCTTCCGTATGAAGGCTGGAGCAAATACGAGACCATCAATCTCAAATTCAAGGATCAAATCGTTTGCAAGAAATATCCGGTTGTAGTTTCGCCCGTGGAGTGAAAACAGCTTGTGAAAAGAGCAGAGAATCCACCTCCTCCCTTTTGCTTGCGCTGACCTTGCTATGCCGAAGCTATGCGAAGGCTAAGAGCTATAGCAAAGGCGCAGAGGGAGGATTGAGGAGGGTGGCAATTCAATTCTTAAAATTTACTCCTAAAAAAACAGCTTACAAAAGCGTTTATTTTTCCTTGAATCGAGGTGGTAGCCCCTCAGAATAACCTTATCAGTCAGGTTACATTTGTTTTTCATAAGTCTTACCCCGAATGATTGAATGCTTTTAACATGTTCTATTGGTTGGAAAATGTCTTTCAGAAATGGGAGGCATTTTTTGTTTTTGAAGGCTGATATTGGGGAGAAAATTCTAAAAGTTTAAAATTTTAAAATTGGCCAATTTTAGAATTTTAGACATTTCAAAGAAGTCTATTTTCATTGGCTTTCATAGAGCTTTCTTCATTAAATAAACCAAATCAGTACGCCATTCTACCAGTATTAATGATTCACATGAAAACAACCTCTGATCAACCAAAAATCAGCTTGTCTTTTGAAACAAAAACCACCTCAGACAGACTCCTTTAACTCTCGCATTTTAACGTAAATTATTAACAATGCATCATTGAAAAGTATATTTTTTCGATGGAATAGCTGACGATTTTCCGATTATGTTTGTCACTATCCCGTCTTGCGGATTTTAAGGAGGTTTCCAAATTGGGTAAATACTTCTGAAAGCCTTACAAGCAAAGGGGAAACAGTAAAGAAGAAAACTAATACAGGATATGTCAGGGTCAAAAACAATAGTAGTTGGATTGGACATTGGAACAACCAAAATTGCTTGCTTAGTCGGCACGAAAAACGAACATGGGAAAATTGAAATTATTTCCATGGGCAAAAGTGAGTCGTTGGGTGTGTCGCGTGGTATCGTTTCAAACATCGAAAAAACCGTTCAGTCGATCAAGTCTGCTGTTGAGGAGGCCCAGGATCGTGTAGACGCCGATTTGGTCATTCGCATCGTGAATGTGGGAATCGCCGGACAGCACATCAAAAGCTTGCAGCACCGCGGTATTTATACCCGTAGCTCAACCGAAAACGAGATCAGTCAGAAAGACATCGATGCTCTGATCGAAGATATGTACAAACTGGTGATGCAGCCAGGTGAAGAGATCATCCACGTATTGCCGCAGGAATATATTGTCGACAACGAAACCGGAATTTTGGATCCGATCGGTATGTCAGGCCGTCGTTTGGAAGCAAATTTCCACATCATTACCGGACATATTAACGCAGCGATGAACATCAACAAATGTGTTCAGAAAGCCGGTCTGGAAGTAAAAGACATTATCCTGGAGCCAATTGCTTCGGCTGATGCGGTATTGAATTTCGAAGAAAAAGAAGCAGGAGTGGTATTGGTGGATATCGGTGGTGGTACTACCGATGTGGCTATTTTCCACGAAGGAGTGATTCGCCATACGGCCGTGATTCCTTTCGGAGGAAATGTGATCACAGATGATATCAAGGAAGGTTGCACCATTTTACGTCGACATGCAGAAGCATTGAAAGTGAAATTCGGTTCGGCACTTGCTTCCGAAAGTCTGGAAACCGAAGTGGTTTGTATCCCGGGATTACGTGGCCGCGATGCCAAAGAAATTACCCTGCGCAACTTGGCGAGTATCATCCAGGCACGTATGGAAGAGATCATCGAACACGTTTACTACGAAATCCGCAACTCGGGTTACGAGAAAAAACTCATCGCAGGAATTGTAGTAACCGGGGGTGGAGCGCAATTGAAACACATTACGCAATTGTTCGAATTCATTACCGGAATGACTACACGAATCGGTTTACCGACCGAGCATTTGGCAAGTACCAATACCATCGACAGTATTGTGAGCCCGATGTACTCAACCGGGATCGGTTTGGTGATGAAGGGATTTGAAGGAGTAGAAACCAATCGTCCGGTGGAAACGACTGCCGGCCAGGTGAAAACCCATTCCAACAAATCACGCGGTTCATTCTTCGATACCATTATTACGAAAAGTAAGAGCTGGTTCGCGGAAGACGATTATTAAATAAAATGTAGGTGCGCGATTTATCGCGCGCAATTTAAAAGACAACAATAAAACAAAAGCATATGGAATTCGATTTGCCAAAAGGAAGCACATCCATCATCAAAGTGATCGGTGTTGGAGGTGGAGGAAGCAATGCTGTCAACCACATGTACGATCAGGGAATCAAAGGAGTAGATTTCATTGTTTGTAACACGGATCGACAAGCGTTGGATATTTCTCCCGTCCCGTTGAAAATTCAGCTGGGACCAAGTCTTACAGAAGGACGTGGAGCAGGATCTATTCCCGAAATCGGGCGTAATGCTGCGGTTGAAAATATTGAAGAAATTCGCGCATTTCTCGGCGATGGTACCAAAATGGTATTCGTTACTGCCGGAATGGGTGGTGGTACCGGAACTGGTGCTGCTCCTGTCATTGCGCAGATTGCCAAAGAATTGGGCATCCTCACAGTGGGTATTGTTACCGTTCCGTTCAGCTTTGAAGGCCGTAAGCGTCGTCAGCAAGCCGAAGAAGGTTTGGAAGCAATGCGCAACAACGTAGATACGCTTTTGGTGATCAACAACGAACGTTTGCGCGAAATGGCCGGAAACCTGTCATTGGTAAATGCCTTCTCGAAAGCGGATAACGTATTGACAACGGCTGCCAAAGGAATCGCGGAAGTGATTTCGGTGACCGGAGCAATCAACGTAGATTTCAACGACGTCAACACGGTGATGAAAGACAGCGGTGTTGCGATCATGGGTTCTTCTCAGGCAGAAGGCGAAGATCGTGCATTGGTGGCCGTCAAAGAAGCATTGAACTCGCCGTTGCTCAACGATAACGATATCAGCGGTGCGAAGTATGTATTGTTGAACATTACGTACGGTGATGTAGACGTGACAATGGATGAAATTTCCGAAATCACCGACTACATCCAGGACGAAGCAGGATCTACTGCCGATGTTATCTGGGGGCACGGTTACGATGCCACTCTTGGTGATAAATTGAGTGTTACCTTGATCGCTACTGGTTTCGGATCACAGCCGATCACGGGTTTTGAAAAGGCTCCTGAGCGTACGGTTCGTGCCTTGGAAGAAGAGCCGAAAAACGAGATCAAAACGCCGTTGACTTCGCCTACACAAGTGGTAGAATCAACTCCTTCGGAAGAACCGTTTTTGAAAGTGAAAGAAACGGAAGAACCGGTTGCTGAGAAAACGGTAACACCAACTCCGGCTGCTGAACCACAAACGGGAATCAATTTTGATTGGGACCTTTCTTCGGAAACAACCAAACCGTTGGAAACACCTGTACAAACAGTTGTTGAGCAGAAAGACGAAGAAGTAAAACGTTTTTTCTTAGAAGACGAAGCAGAGCAAAAGAATAGTTTGGAAAACGTTCAGACACGTGTAGCATTGTCTCCCGAGGAAATGCAACGTCGTAACTCTGAGCGTATGGAGCGCATCCAGCAATACAACGTGAAGCTGAAAAAAGCGGAAGGTTTAAAAGAGCTGGAAGATGAGCCTGCTTACTTACGTCGCAACATTCATTTGGAAGATGTAAACAAAAGCGCTGAGCAAAAAGTGAGTCGTTTCGGTTTAACAGACGACCAGAACGGTTCCGGCTTACGCACCAATAATTCATTTTTACACGATAACGTCGATTAAGACACAAGACTTAAGATAGAAGACTTGAGACAAATCCTGTCTTAAGTCTTCTATCTCAAGTCTCTTAGTCTTCTGTCTTAAAATCACAAAGATGTCACTCACAGAACGTATCAATCAAGATATAAAAACCGCCATGCTGGCCAAAGACAAAGATCGTTTGGCTGCCTTGCGCGATATTAAAAGTAAATTGATGTTAGAAGCAACTTCCGGATCCGGCGAGGTAACAGAAGAAGCGGCTAACAAGATTGTATTGAAATTGTACAAACAACGCATGGACACCTACCAATTGTACGTTGAGCAAAACCGCGAGGATTTGGCCAGCGACGAATTGCTGCAGGCCAAAGTGATTGAAGAGTACATGCCCAAAATGATGAGCGACGACGAAGTTCGCGCTGTCATTGCGGCCAAAATTGCCCAGGTTGGTGCAGCTGGTCCGCAGGATATGGGCAAAGTGATGGGGCCTGTTTCAGGAGAATTGGCTGGCAAAGCCGATGGCAAGCGTGTCGCCGAACTCGTGAAAGAAGCACTCGCAAAATAATTACCCGATTGGCTTTATTCTGGACAAGTCCCTGGATTTGTTTTTATTGTTGGTAAAATCCCCGTTGAAAGGCGGGGATTTTTGTTTTAAGAATTCCAACCTTCACTGATTACAGCATCATCTAACGTATAAATCAATTCTACTTCTCATGAAAATACCTTTACTTCTTTTGTTACTTCTTTTATCGTCCTTTTCCAGGGCGCAAAATTACCTGCATCCTGGCTCTCAATGGCGTATCAACGCAACCGGGCTTTCGATGTCTGCCCCCTGCTATTTTATGGAGCAGTATGTGTGTGAAATCGAAGGTGACAGCATTATTGCTGCACAAACCTATCAGAAAATAATCTGTCACGGGCTTAAAACAGAAGGTCCAACATCACCCGGCCCGAACAATTGCGAACCACCAACAACGTTTAACCGTTTGTATGCACTGGTGCGTCAGGATGGATTGAAATTATATATCTACGATGGTTCACAAGAACAATTGCTGTACGATTTTGATTTGCAGGTAGGTGATACGTTGCCGCTTTCGTTCAATAATCACGATAGTCAGGTTGTGGTGGACAGTATTACCACGATTCAAATAGGTAATGAAATGAGAAACGTGTTTCATTTCACTCAACAAAGCCAATCGTCTGAAATCAATAAGATTATTGAAGGTGTAGGACACAATTGGGGATTTATCGGTACGATGCAGCCGTTTGAATTTTTTGAATTTTCCCTGGAATGTTATGCTATCAACGATACGGCTTATTATCCGTCATTAGGCGCACCTTGTGAGTTAAATGTGGGACTTTCGGAACAATTGGAGACCGTTTTGTTAAATTCATATCCCAATCCTACGGATGGAGGTATTATTATTGAAACAGGCTCACTTAATGGTATTCAGTCGTGGAATATGTTCGATGTTTACGGAAACAAATGTGTTGTTGAAAGTACTGGTACTGAAGCCGGATCACTGAAACTGGATTTACGTTCTGCTAATCCTGGAATATACATTGTTAGTATCGTTGATGCGAATGGTAAAACAGGAATTGTAAGAGTGGTGAAATTGTAAGAAAAGAACATCGTTTATCGCCAAATTGATAAATCCTCTTTGAAAAGCGGGGATTTTTGTTTCCATTAATTTTTGCGAATTTTTGTCTGGAGAAACCGTTCGTAATATTGCAAATTGGCATGTCAAATAACCGTATGTGATTTCGCAATATTACGTCCGTTCAGATTTGTTGATTTCACTGAAATTTCATAATACAGATACTTCGGGACAGGAATTGCTAATATTACTGAATTGCGTATTTTTCGTAAATTGCATCCTATGAACCGTTTTCGATATAGCTTCATTTGTACGTTGTTACTGCTGCTTGTTGCCTGTAAGGAAGAAATTCCGCAGGTAGATAATGAGCCGGTTTACAAGACAAAAAACGTAGTTGTAATTCTGATCGACGGTCCGCGCTATTCAGAAACCTGGGGCGCATCCAGAAGAGAAAATATCCCTGTCAGAAACGGTTTATTGTCGGAAGGATTACTGGTGGAACAATTCTTCAATAACGGCGTTACGTTCACCAATCCAGGACATTGTGCGTTGTGTACTGGTGTGTATGAACCGCTTGCCAATGATGGAACCGAATTGCCCCATTTTCCGGGAATGTTCCAGGCATTTATTCGTTATCAAAATCAGCCGCCTTACAAAGCTTATGTAATTAGCTCGAAAGAAAAACTGCATGTACTTGGAAACACTCAGAATCCCGGTTACAAAAATAGCAATCGACCATACATTGATTGCGGAGTGAATCTCGACGGATCGGGCGGCAATCGCGGTGATAGTATTACACTGGATCGTGTCCTGCACATTTTCGACACGAAAAAACCGCGATTGGTGTTTATCAGTTTCAGGGGTCCGGATAGTTACGCACATGCCGTCGATTCTGTTGGCTACATCAATGCCATTAAACAAACGGATGAGTATGTGGGGATTATTTGGGAGCGCTTGCAAAACGATCCTTATTACAAGGACCAAACCACGCTTTTTGTAACCAACGATCATGGCCGTCATCCCGACGGTCGTTTTGACGGTTATATAAGTCACGGTGATGATTGTAGCGGTTGCCGGCGCATAGAACTATTTGCCATTTCGCCTGATTTTAAGAAAAATGCAGTTATCACAACACCCTACGAGCAAATTGATGTGCCTTCTACGATAGCTGAATTGTTGCATTTCCCGCTGCCTTTCGGAAAAGGAAAGGTGATGTGGGATCTATTTGAGTAAAACATTGTGGGGTCGCGATGAATCATGACCCACCAAAAATATTTCTATCATTGAACCAATCCTTCCCTTTGTTGTATCCTCTTATCACAATACAACAACATGAAAACGATCCTCATAATCATCTTACTGGTTTGCACCGGTACTGCCTTTTCACAAACCAAACTGATTTTCCATAAAAGCCACAGCGGACCACGGGCCTCGTTTGTAGAAACAATCGATGGAAACTCTTCCAATTTTGGGGTACAACGCGAACCGGATGTAAATACAGCGGAGTTAGATAGTGTCATTTATCTCACAGATACGTCTGCTATTATGGTCACAAAAGTGTGTCCCCGTTATCCGCTTTATCATCAACTAGAAGAAAAACAGGGACTTAATAGCTGGCATCCAGGCCGGGATACGGTTTATTTCCATCCGTTGTTTTCCAAAAAACATGCTTTGGATAGCATACGTATGGTTATAAGCACAGAATATTTTTTCAGAAATGATATCGATAGCACCAAGTTCATCGGATATGATAATGCAGCTGCCGATCCTCAGAAAGTGGTGAAACAACCGACTGAGAAAAACGGAAACGAAGTGTATTTACTCCTGGTATTCGTGATTGCATTGCTACTGTTTTCAATGGTTCCGGCAGGGCGTTGGTCACAAACTGCTCGTTGATTTTTCCCGGTGGGCGATAAACGCCGACTGTGCTTCTTGAGTGAAATATGGAAAAAAATGTTCCACAAGTAAGCGATGATATTTGTCAACAGTAGTTGCTTCCGGTTCACGGTAAACAGCCGATGAGGCGATCCAGTAATCACTGAAAACGCGAATGCGGTCGTTGAGTCCTTCAAATTCGCCTTTGAACAATTCCCGCCGCATGATTCCGCTGTTGATGGCCAGTTCAAATGATTTCAGGTAACTCTCTTTGCGAACCTGTTCCAGGAAAATAAATTGCTCGTGTAGTTTTGGATTTTCACGCATATTCTGGTTAAAATCGATCATCAGGAACCGGAAACGAAACAAGGCTTCCATTCCAGCCCGCGTGGAGTCAAGTACAAACTGAAAGTCTATGCTATCTGTATTCAGCTTCGCCTTTTCCTCTTCAAACGTAACCATCAACTGCCCGAAAAGCGCTTCAATGATGTCTTCCCGCTTTTTAAAATAGTAATTCAGATTTCCCTGGCTAATCCCCATTTCGGCTGCGATTCTGCGCAATGTAACGTTCGGAACTCCCCATTGATTGAAGAGCTGCAGCGCTGTTTGGAGTATTTTGTCGCGTGTTTTCATTTATTTCTTTTACAAAAACTCAAATGGTTACTTCAGTATCGGCCAGCCGATATATATTTCCCCACAGATGCACAGATTTTTGCGCTCCTAACGGTAGCGCGAATGATGTGTTATCTTTTTCCTCTTGCACTAAAACTAATAACTATCATAAAAGCGAGTCCGTTAGGCGAGCCTTATCTGTGCATCTGTGGGATCGGGTCAAGGCTATTAAAAATATTTTTAGTAAACCTGACCTAAAGTTTGAAAAATTAGTAACTTTGACCTAAAATTAGCAAATTCCGGTGATAGTTGGGCCCACTTACAAAGGTATTTGCGTTAAAACTTTTATGTATGGCACGTATTCATTTATTCGAATTCGAAGATTTCCAGTGGTTCCCGGCGTTTATTCGCAATTACATGACCGACTTTTTGCAGTTTGTTTCCAATCGGTTTGATATTTACAAGGCAATTGTCCCGCGTTTATCCAACGTGATTACACGAACTGGTTCCACCCAAATAATCGATCTGGCTTCGGGTGGAGGTGGTGGTTTACTGCGTTTGTCGGAGCATTTGAAAGAAGCGCATCCTGATCTCAAAATCATCCTCACCGATTATTATCCGAATCTTCCGGCGTTTGAACACACAGTAGCACAATCTTCGGTTTTTACCTATTATCCAGATTCAGTCAACGCGATGAATGTGCCGGCGGAATTGACAGGATTACGAACACAATTTCTTTCGCTTCACCATTTCAAACCCGATGACGCAGTAAAAATTCTCCAAAACGCAGTTGATTCTGGCAATCCGATTGCGTTGTTCGAATCACAGGAACGCAACTTAAAAAGTATTGTATCCATGATTTTTTCACCGCTTTCGGTGATTTTCACCACACCTTTTATCCATCCGTTCAAAGTAGGACGAATTATTTTCACTTACCTCATTCCAATTGTTCCGCTTTTCATTTTGTGGGATGGAATTGTTTCAGCACTGCGAACTTATTCTGAAAAAGAAATGTACAAGTTGGTTTCACAGGTAAAAGGCCACGAAAATTATACCTGGGAAATTGACAAGCAAAAATCCGGTCCGGCCACCATTCCTTACTTGATTGGTTATAAGAAAGGTGCGTAAAAATGTATTCTTTCGAAGATCACTTTCAGTGAACAAAACCCGTTTTTCGGTGTTCTACTTTAAATTTTTTATTCACAAAGGTGTTCCTTATCTTTGCAGACTGAAAAAAGTAAAAGAGCAAACAATCATTACGTATGAATAACACAACAGAAAAATTGTCTTACAAAGTAAAAGACATTTCGCTAGCCGAGTGGGGCCGTAAAGAAATCGTTTTGGCAGAGGCTGAAATGCCGGGTTTGATGTCATTGCGAGCTGACTACGGAGCTTCCAAACCATTGAAAGGCGCGCGCATCGCCGGATGTCTTCACATGACTATCCAAACTGCCGTTTTGATCGAAACATTGGTTGAGCTTGGTGCTCAGGTTTCATGGTCGTCTTGTAACATTTTTTCAACGCAAGATCACGCTGCTGCTGCTATTGCCGCTGCAGGAATTCCTGTTTATGCCTGGAAAGGAATGAACGAAGAAGAATTTGACTGGTGTATCGAACAAACCATTTTCGCATTCGATGGTGGTGAGCCGTTGAACATGATTTTGGATGACGGTGGTGATTTGACCAATATGGTTTTTGACCGTTTCCCTGAATTGACTGCAGGTATCAAAGGGCTTTCCGAAGAAACAACTACAGGTGTTCACCGTTTGTACGAGCGTAAGAAAAACGGAACGTTGGTAATGCCGGCGATCAACGTAAATGACTCGGTAACAAAATCGAAATTTGATAATAAATACGGTTGTAAAGAATCGTTGGTTGACTCGATTCGTCGTGCAACAGACGTGATGATGGCCGGAAAAGTAGCCATCGTTTGTGGTTACGGAGATGTTGGTAAAGGTTCTGCTGCTTCATTGAAAGGTGCAGGTGCTCGTGTAATCGTTACTGAAATCGACCCGATTTGTGCATTGCAGGCTGCAATGGACGGATTTGAAGTGAAAAAACTGGATACCGTTGTCGGAATGGGCGATATCATCGTTACAACTACCGGAAACAAAGACATCGTTGTTGGTCGTCACTTCGAGAAAATGAAAGACAAAGCAATCGTTTGTAACATCGGTCACTTCGACAACGAAATCGATATGGCTTGGTTGAACACAAACCACGGTGCTACTAAAAATACGGTAAAACCTCAGGTTGACGTATACAACGTAAACGGTCATGATGTGATCATTTTGGCTGAAGGACGTTTGGTAAACTTAGGTTGTGCAACAGGTCACCCGTCGTTTGTAATGTCAAACTCGTTCACCAACCAAACATTGGCTCAATTGGAATTGTGGGAAAACAGTGCCAACTACGAGAATGATGTTTACGTATTGCCAAAACATCTTGATGAAAAAGTAGCCCGTTTACACCTTGCTAAAATCGGTGTGGAATTGGAAACACTTTCAGAAGATCAGGCAAATTACATCGGTGTGAAGGTAGAAGGTCCGTTCAAATCGGATGCTTATCGTTACTAAGAAAACACTCCATTACTAATAATAAAGCCATCCGGATTACGGGTGGCTTTTTTGTTTCCAACCAATGATTCTTGAGTCTCGGCTAGCCAAGACGTTATTTTTCCCACGAATGCACGAATTTGGCTCGCCTAACGGACTCGCTTTTGTGTGATTTGATAATTACATTGCTATACACGTCATGGCGTGTCCGTTAGGCACGCAAAAAATTTGTGCATTCGTGGGAAAAGAAACAAGTTCGGTGACGGAGTCGACGAACAGACAAAAGTTCGGCTGATTTCCCGAAATATTCATTCACTAGAGCAGTTCGAATATTCCGCCGGGTTATTCGCTGCAAGTGCAGTAAATTTGGCCCAGTTAAAGACATATTCATAAACAGTTTCGACTGAATGACCCAATTGCCGATTATATACCTGGCTTTTCTATTCCTGTCATTTTCATCAATAGCACAGGAATCAGTTTATGCCCCACATGTTGATCTCGAGACAACGCATCTCGAAGATTGGGAAAATTATGTGACTACCCCTGATTTTACAATTGAGTATCGCTTGGAAAACTGTGATACAAATGCACTTTCAAATCAGGCAATTGTGCTGTTCAAAATTACCAACCTTTCCGATCAATCGCAGACAATCAGCTGGAGTAAAGAACTCTGGCGTAACGGCGCATGCAGCAATTGTCATGATATCGATTCACCTGAAGGAGCGTTTAGCGTAACGATATTGCCTCACGAATCCATCGAAGGAGATTGTTCCTCGAAAGACAATAAAGCCTTGTATATTTTCAGGAATTTCATTGAATTGACGCCCGGAATGTCCAAACAAACATTGACCGGTTTCCGGTTGGTGAGTTTGAAAATAACTAACGAAGCCGCCACGAATGAATAAGACCTTCATAAAAAACCTTCAAGGGGCACTTGCACTTGCCGTGTTTTTGATTGTTTCGTTTTGGTCGGCAGCTCAATGTACGGTTGAAATTAGTCCGAATACCAATCCGCTTTATGTAGATTGTGGTGAATCGGTTGATCTTTCAGCACTCGGACTTTCTACCACTCCGGCGTTGATGACCAATTTCGATGGAAATGCTATTGGTGCTGGATGGAGTACTTCAGCAACCTTATTGTATAACAATCCTTGCAGTCCATCACTGGATGGAACGCCTTCTGCCTGGTTTGGTGATGTACCGCTTCCGCGAACATTGACCACCAACGGATTCGATCTTGCCTGTGGCGGACAAGTTTGTTTCGACCTCGATTTCTCGAATGATGAAGGTGGTGTCAACTGCGAAGATCCTGATGAAACAGACGAAGGAGTGTATTTCCGGTATTCCGTTAATGGCGGATCTACCTGGGTTGATTTGTTCTATTTTGAACCAACCTCCAATACATCGGGACCTTATTACAGCTGGGCCAATTATTGTTTTGTACTGCCTCCCGGGGCATCAACTGCTAATACGATGTTCCAGTGGGATCAACCCAACGCCACAGACACCGATTTCGACCATTGGGGTATCGACAATGTGAGTATCATTCCTTCCAATTGCAACTATTATTACGATTGGAACAATGTCGCGGGAAATAACAATCCTGCCGCTCAAACGGTTTATCCGTCGGGCGATACGACATATATTGTCACTTATACCGACGGCGTAAATGCGTGCTACGACACGATCGACATCATTGTAAATCAGCTAATGGTAAATGCCACGGCTTCATTAACGACCTTAAATTGCCCGGATTGTACCGATTTGGAAGCCGAAATCGAAGGCGGCTTCGGAGCGCTTTCCGATGATTTTGATCCGGCAATCGATCCTGCTGTCTGGAGTGATATCCAGGGAGCTGTCGCAGGTGCCGGATGTGGTGGGATGAGTGGTAACGCACTTTATTTCGATAATGCATCAGCTGCCAGGACCGCTACAACAATCCCGATCAGCGCTGCGAATTGCTCAACAATAGACTTTTGCTTATTTGTCGGAAATACTGGTAGCGGAGCTGTTTGTGCGGCCGCCGAAGCGAATGAAGACATCATTTTTGAATACTCGATCAACGGCGGTGGCACGTGGCTCAATATTGCGACCTATGATGAATCATTGTGGGATGCGAACAATGCCTGGCAATGTTTTTCGCCTGCACTGCCTTTGTTGGCACAAAGCAATCCTTCAACTCTTTTCAGATGGCGGCAAACCAATTTTGAAGCTGATGATAACTGGAGTTTGGACAATGTTTCCTTCAACTGTGTTCCGTCTACGGTTACGTATGCCTGGACAGGAGAAGGCCTAAGTGATCCGACCATTCAGTCGCCGCAGGGTTGCCCTATGATTACAACAGATTATGTGGTGACGGTTACCGAAACTATTTCAGGCTGTTCAGCCACAGATACTGTTTCAGTCAATGTGATCTGCGGATGCCAGTTTTACAATTTCCAGGGAACTACCAGCAATTGCGAAAATGGGAATACGTTTACGTTGTCGGGCGATTTCAGTTATTACACCAATCCAGGAACAGGTACCATCGAAATTGAGGCAACCAACAGCTCGGGAACCTATACACAAACTATCAGCGGTCCATTCACGGATGCGGTCGAATTCCCGTATTCGATTTCCGGAATTCCGTCGGATGGTTCGCCACTTACCGTAACCATTTACTTTTCGGATGAACTGACTTGTTTGGCCACGTTCAACACCGTTTCACCTTCATTGCCGGAAGTAACTGCGATTTCTGGTGGTGCATTTTATTGTCCGACCGACCCGATGAACGATATTCTGATCACCGTAACCGGCAATAGTCCGTATATTATCGATTACACACTTAACGGCGTTCCTGAAACGGCTTCGAGCAACACGACAACTGTGAATTTAGGAAATGAGGTAGGTGTTTATGTGCTTTCTGACATATCCGATGCGGGTTGTGCCAATTCAGCACTGGGTTCCGATTCAATTGTATTGTCTCCCGTTCCTTTGGTCGTTTCCATCAGTGGTGGCGATACCTATTGCACCGGCGATCCGG
Organism: Candidatus Fluviicola riflensis; assembly: GCA_002243285.1. Taxonomy (GTDB): domain Bacteria; phylum Bacteroidota; class Bacteroidia; order Flavobacteriales_D; family Crocinitomicaceae; genus Fluviicola; species Fluviicola riflensis. Next base: position 516,354 of record CP022585.1, read on the forward strand.
TAAATCCGATTGAAGTAGTGGTGGAAGGCACAGGCCCGTTTGAATTGACTTATACACTCAACAATGCTTCTCATACTGTTAACAGTGCAACGACAACTTTCAATTTGGGAACAAATGCGGGAACGTATATATTGACCGGAATCTCCGACGCTTATTGCTCCAACACATCAGCGTTGACAGATTCGATTGTATTACTGCCATTACCGAATGTAAATGCAGGAACGGATGTCATTGTCTGCGATGGAAATTCGACCATTTTAACCGGTTCAGGAGCTGTGAGTTACGAATGGGACAATGGTATTTCAAACGGTGTCCCTTTTTATCCGAATGCGACCCAAGTCTATACTGTTACCGGAACAGATGCTAACAATTGTATCAATACCGATGATGTCGCCGTCACGTTCGAAGCACTTCCCATGGTATCATTTACAGCGAATATCACTGAAGGTTGTGCTCCGTTGGAAGTCCAGTTTACCAATACCACGCCGGGAAACCTGGCTTCGTGTGTCTGGCAGTTCGAATCGGCGGGAACACAAACCGATTGCGGAACCGTTTCGGCTACGTTTGAGAACTCAGGCTTGTTTGATGTTTCGTTAACGGTTACTTCAATCAACGGTTGCGTGAACAATGCCACGTATGATGATTACATCTACGTTGAAGCCGATCCGTTGGCATCATTCTCAGCATCGGAAACAGTATTGACCAACCTCGCAACCGAAGTTTTCTTCCAGAACAGTTCATCGGGGGCGGTTACCTATCAATGGGATTTCGGAGATGGTTCACCAAACGAAAACGGACTAAATGCGTTGCATGAATTTCCGCTGAATTCGACCAGTAATTATGGCGTTTATTTGGTCGCTTATTCCGAATTAGGATGCACCGATACGGCGAAAATCGTGATCCAGGTTACAGAGGAATTGATCTTCTACGTTCCCAATTCGTTTACGCCGGATGGTGATGAATACAACAACGTATTCCAGCCGGTGTTTACTTCTGGTTTTGATCCACACGATTTTTCGGTATTGATCTTCAACAGATGGGGTGAAATATTATGGGAATCGTTTGATCCGAATGTAGGTTGGGACGGAACGTATCACAACGAACCGGTTCCACAGGGATCTTATACCTGGCAAATCGAGTTCAAAACCGCCGATACCGATGAGCGGAAACGATACTCAGGACATCTCACTATTTTGAAGTAACATTAAGCGAGTCCGTTAGGTGAGCCAAAATTCGTGAATTCGTGGGAGACAAAACCTGTTCGTTGACGAAGTCGACGAAACGTACAAGCAACTAAATTTTCGCAGGAAACACAGATTTAACACCAAATCAAAAGCATAACGCATTTTTGTGATAGTTTTGTACCGCTTTGGTAATTAAAACATATAATCAATGATCGCTCGCCTTCGACAAATCGACTTTTCCTCCCTGAAAACAATTCTCATTTTCGGATTAATTGTGAGGCTCGTAGCCGCCTTTTTTTCAGAAGGTTACGGAATGCACGACGATCATTACCTGGTGATCGAGGCAGCCGGTTCGTGGGTCGACGGACAGGATTATAACCATTGGTTACCGTGGACACCCGATAATACCGGAATGCCGGAAGGACATAGTTTTACGTACGTAGGGTTCAATTTTCTGCTGTTGGGCTTCCTGAAAATGATCGGAATCGCCGATCCGAAAATGCTGATGCTCATCAATCGGCTCATTCATGCCTTATTTTCGTTATTGGTGATCAAATACGGTTACAAGATCACCGAAAAACTTTCCGATAAAAAAACAGCTGTTTTAGCCGGCTGGATGCTCGCCATGTTGTGGGCAATGCCTTTCCTTTCAGTGAGAAATCTTGTTGAGGTAGTGAGTATGCCTTTCCTGATCTGGGCGGTTTGGCTCACGCTTCGTGATAACAAAAAAAGCACGTTTTTCTGGGCCGGAATTTTGTTGGGCGTAGCCATTTCGCTGCGGTACCAGATCGCTATTTACGCTGTTGGAATGGGAATTTGGTTCCTGGTCAAATGGGAATGGAAAAAACTCCTGCTGTTTAGTGCCGGAACGCTTGTGATGTTTGTTCTCACACAAGGCTTGGTGGATTACTGCATCTGGGGTTATCCATTTGCCGAGTTTACGGCGTATGTGATCTACAACATGAATGAAGGAGTAGGGTACATGACCAATACTAACTACTTCATGTATTTCTATGTGTTGTTTGGAATTCTGTTATTTCCGCTGGGAATTTTGGCACTCATCGGTTATTTCAAATCGGCTAAAAAATACATGATCATTTTCTTGCCGACTTTTTTGTTTTTGCTGTTCCATTCTATTTTCCCGAACCGGCAGGAGCGCTTCATCTTAACAATTTTGCCGCTGGTGATCGTACTGGCGTTTTTGGGAATCCGTGAATTGCGTCAGCGAGTATTCTGGAACAAATTCTGGCGTGTTTCCTGGATAGCTTTCTGGGTATTGAACATTCCGATGATCATGATTATTTCGACTACGACATCCAAAAAATCGCGGTTGAATACCATGTACGCACTTTACGGGCATTCAAAAGGAAACGAACACATTCTCATTGAAGCCACTGGCGAAACCAATCCGGAAATGATGCCGTTTTTCTATGCCGGCGGCTGGAAATTTCAGTTTGCCGAACGCAGAAAAGAAGATACTACTTCATTGGAAACGTACCTCAACTATCCGCACGATTTTGTGTTCTTTTTCGGGCAGGAAAATTTGGAGAAGCGCATCAGTGATTTCAAGCGCATTTACCCGAAAATGACCAAGGAAAAAGAAATCGAACCGAGTTTGATTGACAAAACGCTACATAAAATCAACCCTCGCAATTCTAACTCGTACGTAGAAATTTGGCGGACGCATCAATAATTGTTTAAATCGCTCGTTCCTTGTTGTAAAGCTTGTGATTTATGCGAAAACCGATTGTTACCTTATTGCTCATCTCAAGCCTTTCCTTCATTGGAAAAGCGCAGGATTGTTTGTGGATAAGTCCCGGATTGGGCGTTTCTACAGGTGGCCATTCAGCGATGATGCATGTGGATATTTCGGCAACATACCTGCGCTACAATCGCTGGGGATTTTCAGGTAATCTGCAAGCCAATGGACGAACGTTTTCCAATACTAAAAACAATACGTTAAAAGCGTATTCCGGATTTGGGATTCAGTTTGCATACAATCTTTTACCTTACGACGAAAACGACAAAAAACTCATCGCGCGACTTGGTTTTTGTAACGGAAGTGGAACGTTTGTAAACTCGTATATCGGTTCGGATGAACCAACCGATTCAACTGCGAATCAGAACCAAGAACAATTTTATGATGTTACTAATTTCACCAGTTTCGGCGCCGAAGCAAGTATTGAATTTTTATTGAGCCATCGTCCCAACAGGGCTTTCAGCGCTCAGTTGTATACGATTGTTATGCGCCATCCGTTTATTGGAATCTCGCTGCGGTTTAATCTTGGGAAGTTTGAGTGAATAGTTTCCCGGATAAATAGTCGTTCGTAATTTTGCGAATTCACAACCGTTTATTTGATATGCCAATTCGCAAAATTACGAACGAATTCACAAGTCAAAATTGATCGGATAAATGATCTTCAAGTAATCTCAGTAGAGGATGTTAGTTGTAAATCCGCAGTAGATTACCACCATTCCAAATTACCTGGTATTGCCGCAATCCCCATTTCGAGCCTTTGATCGGTGAACCATCATAAAGCGAAAATTGTGCGTTCGAGCACGGATCGTCTAATTGCAAAAAATTATCCGGATTTGTGATCAAACCACTGCTGCATGTGTTTTCGGGATCTTCCGGCGACTGGCGCTCAAAAGCCACAAACACATCATATGACTGGCGGTAAACAATAATTCCCTTAATGCCACCGTTTACATAAGCCCAGCCACCTGCTCCGTTGAGATCGGTGTAGGATGGAAGTGTAAGATCAATGGTAATATCAAACGGAATACTCGCAATAGGATGATTCTTGTTCTTTTTGCACGAGGCAGAAACAAGGAAGAGTAACACAAAAAAGATTTGTAATTTCACCAAACGCATATGCGAGTTTTAAGACTATGAAGATAAGAACGTTTTTTCATCTATTTCTATTGTGTGTGGTGTTAAATTCTGCTGCATGCAGAAGTACTGGTCCGGAAGGTACGCCTGCTACCGTTGAGGAAGCCGAAAAACAATTGGCCAAAAAACATAAAAAAGAAGCCAAGGTATCGAAACGGGAACTCAAAAAAGCCAAAAAGGAATATTGGAAACGTCAAAGTAAAGCGACCCGTAAAAGCGTAAAACGCAATGAAAAACGCCAGAAAAAAATCATGCGCAAGAAACGCAGACAAGGCGAATACAATTGGGAAGATCAGGAGCGTTGGGAAAACCAATAGGAATTTTGAATGTTGAATTTTGAATGTTGAATTGAAAATGTAAAAGTTTCCTGAAGCAATAAAATTGCTTTTCAATTAAACCTGAAGCCGAATTAAAAATTAGGTAATTATATATAATTTTACACCAAAATAATTTGGTAGTTGTGTAAATAAGTTCTATATTTGTTTCATTAAATGTTGAAACAATGATTAACAAGGACTTCAAATCGATCTTAGAATTACTCAAAGAGTTTTCAAATGAGCAAATTTGTATTGACCACCTAACGGAATTGCGTTGGGATGGTGACGTTGTTTCACCGTTCGATTCATCATCTAAAGTCTATACCTGTAAAGGTAATAAATACCGATGCAAAAACACAGGTAAGTATTTCAATGTGCGCACAGGAACAATGTTTGATAATACTAAGATTCCACTTCAAAAATGGTTCTTAGCTATTTGGATTGTTACCTCACACAAAAAAGGTATTTCATCTGTTCAACTTTCAAAAGATATTGACGTTACACAAAAATCAGCATGGTTCATGCTTCAACGTATTCGTAACTGTTTCGGAATCGAAAACAACAACGAATTGGACAACGAAGTTGAATGCGATGAAACGTATGTAGGTGGCAAGAATAAAAACCGTCACGCTGATAAAAAGGTAGCTAATTCACAAGGTCGTTCTACTAAAGACAAAGCGCCTGTATTCGGAATGGTTGAACGTAATGGTAAATTGAACGCTAAAAAGGTTGATGATACCAAGGCACGTACTTTAACCAATGAAATCATTCAAGTGGTTAAAGAAACGGCTACGATGTACACGGATGAATATCTTGGGTACAGTTCATTGAAAAGAATCTACGATCACGCTTTCGTGAAACATAATTCCGGTGAATACGTAAATGGACGAATCCACACCAATACAATCGAGGGCTTTTGGTCTTTGTTGAAACGTGGAATATTTGGTATTTACCACTTCACTAGTAAGAAGCATTTGCAGATGTACGTTGATGAATTTGTATTCCGATACAATACAAGAGAACACACAGAAACTAGCCGTTTTAATTTGCTATTGGCTAACAGCACAAAACGTTTAACATACAATACTCTAATCAATGGGTAAGACAAACATTATTACTGTAAATGGAAGTCAGATATTAATATCCAACTTCAAAGAAGAAGATTACATCTGCTTAACTGATATGGTTAGAGCAAATGACGGGGATGATTCCAGACCTAATATCATTGTACAGAACTGGATGAGGAATAGAAATACCGTAGAATTCTTAGGTGTTTGGGAGAGTTTAAACAATCCTGCGTTTAAAGGCATCGAATTCGATGCCTTAAGAAAAGAAGCAGGGTTAAACTCATTTGTGCTTACTCCTAAAAAGTGGACTGAATTAACTGATGCAATTGGTGTTATCTCGAAACAAGGCAAACAAGGCGGTATATATGCGCATAAAGATATTGCCTTTGAATTTGGATCATGGTTAAGTCCTATTTTCAAGTTGTACATCATTAAAGAGTATCAACGACTAAAAGAAATTGAGAATAATCAATACGGCTTAGAATGGAATGTAAAGAGAATGGTGAGTAAAGCAAATTACCACATACACACACAGGCTGTTAAGGATTACATAATACCTAGAGCTGGGTATTCTCAGGCAAAAGAATGGTTAGCCTATGCCGATGAAGCGGATCTTTTAAATATTGTGGTATTTGGATGCACCGCAAAAGCATGGCGGGAATCTAATCCTGTAAGAAGCCTAAGAGGTGAGAACATTCGTGATATGGCAAGTATTAATGATCTAACAATATTATCAAACATGGAAAGCTTAAACTCCATTTTGATAACGAATGGTATAGACCGTAAAGAGCGATTTAAAATACTTCATCAGACCGTAAAGAGTCAAAAATCAGTATTAGATGGGTTAGACTCAAATAGAGCAATACCTAAATTATCTGACACAACTTACATAGATGCTATTGCAATTCAACATCTTGAGCCACCTAAACCGAAACCAAAAGTTTCTGATTTAAATACTCCTAACCTATCTATTAACAAAGAAATAGCAAAGGAAACAGAAAAACGCAAAGATTTATCCGATTTCAACCAAAATCTTGTAAAAGCAATAAAGAACGAAAAAGGCACTAAGTAAGTGCCTTTACTTTTTTCAACCATTCCATTATTTCACTCTCATTACCTGAGTCTGCTGTCTGCTCGATAAGTTTAAGGTATTCATCCGAATGTGTTTCGTAGTCTAATTCTAGCAGTCTTAAAACAACGCTTGTTTTATTCGGTGTGTATGCGCTTGCATCTATTCCTATTTTAGCTAGGGTTCGGATTAGTCGCGTGATCTTAATATCATCTTCAATCAATAGTGTAATTACGTCTTTCATGGCTTTAGTTTCCATCAAATATAATCGTTTGTATCCAATTGGATACAGATAGAATGTATTTTATCGAATACAATTGTTCTATGGATAAGAAAGCGATGTTAGAACAACTTGGTTTGAAGGTAAAAGAAATCAGATTGCAGAAAGGTTTGACGCAAACCGAATTAGCAAACAAGATTGGTAAAGATCATCCCTCGATCAACAAACTTGAAAACGGTAAAGTGAATCCGAGTTACATTTTCCTTTGTGAAGTTGCAGAGGGTCTAAATATCGATATAAAGCAAATTATTTAGCCGTTCATACAAAACATTTTGCCGTTCATCAAAATAAATTGCTATAAATTCCATACTATTTGAATTGTGTTGCGCAATTCAAATACATTTGTTCTAGTTGTTAGCCGCTCTCGGCGCAATGAACATTGATTGATATTGAGTTTGTATTAATGATGTATGAGCTTTAAAGTTGGAGGGATTCACTACCCCTTATTTAACAATTAAAAGCAACACCCATTAAAACGATCTTCAAATGTAATGAAAACCCGTGTTGAAAGGCACGGGTTTTCTCTTTAAAAAAATTAGAGAATTTGCAGGAAATAAGGGTGACTGCAAATGCAGCGGGGTAGTGCCCGCCAAGTAAAATCTACACCCGATTCAATCAAATGTTCAAGTTTAAAGAGGGCGGTCAAAAAGACCGTTGCGAAGCGATTCGCATTATTGAGCCACTCACAAAGGTCGTGAATGGGAAAGTTATAATACTTAGCGATAAGGAAAGGAGAGACGCAAGTTATCCTGTAAAAATTTATCACTTGAATTAACAACTAGTGGCTGGGCGGACTTCGGTTCGCCCTTTTATATTGTCTTGTGTAAAAATGTATATAATTACCAAAAATTAAGCATTCAACATTAAAAATTACTTAACAAAGAGTTTCTCCCGCCAATTCTCAGCTTCTTCCGCCTTCAATAATCCCAGTTTCAATAAGTATTGAATAGTTTTTTCAAACGCCAGCGGATACTCAATTCCTTTGTAGTTCCAGTCGGTTTGCTCCAGCCATTTGCCTACCTGATCAGAACGCAGATTATAGCGCCAGCTGATGATCTCAACTGTGTCATTACTTTCTTTAATTTCCCTCGCTTTCTCGTTGACCACCTTACACATCCTTTTTAAGATGGTTTTATGCTGATCGGCGATTTCGTTGCGCACCGCGATTACAAAACATGGCCATGGAGTCACTACATCATCGATCCAGCGACATTTTTGCTGTTCCACAAAAGGGAATGTGGTGTATTTTTCCCACAAAAAAGCTTGCGCTTCATGGTGTTTCAAGGCCCATAATCCGCCATAAATATCACCGATTACATTGAATTTCAGTTGATCCAGGTTCCAGCCTTCATTATCGGCCATTACATACGCCATCAGGTGCGAACCCGAACCCTCGCGTGAAATGGCAAATGTTTGGTTTTCAAGATCAGCGTTTTGCTGAATGTTCGAATCGAACGGAACGTGAACACCCCACGAAAGCGGTGAAACGACATAAACCTGTAATATTTTCGCGTCCAATCCCTGCAAAACGGCTTTGGTAATTCCTTCCGTCAGCAAAACAGCAATGTCGATAGAACCGGTTTCCAATCCGCGGATCATTTGTCCGGTACCGCCACTCATGTCACTCCAATGCAGGTCGAGACCAATGTCGCGCATTTTTCCTTCTTCGATTGCCAACCGCCACGGAAGGTTAAAATGTTCAGGCACACCGCCTATTTTCAGACCTAAAAGTTGTTTGGTTGTCATGATCGTGCAAATTGCATGGTAAATAAACGCTTATAATAACCGTCGAGTTGTAAAAGTTCGTCGTGCGATCCCATTTCCTTGATTTCACCTTTGTCGAGTACCACAATTGTGTCTGCTTGTTGAATCGTCGATAACCGATGGGCGATCACGATGGAAGTTCTGCCCTCCGTCAATTTTGCGGTGGCTTCCTGGATCATTTCCTCCGATTCGTTGTCGACGCTTGAAGTGGCTTCATCCAAAATCAGGATATGCGGATTGTAAACATACGCCCGGATAAACGCCAGCAACTGCCGCTGACCGACAGAAAGTACGCCGCCGCGTTCACCAACCTGGTAATCGTATCCTCCGGGAAGCAGTTGAATGAAGTAATCGGCACCAACGGCTCTGGCCGCTTCAATGACCTGCTCACGTGAAATATCCGGATTTCCGAGCGTAATATTGTTGTGTACCGTATCCGAAAACAGGAAAATATCCTGTAACACGATTGCGATGTTTTTACGGAGGTAATCCATTTTGATGGAACGCAATTCGTGTTCACCAATGTAAATTTCGCCTTGCTGGTATTCGTAAAATCGCCCGAGTAGGTTCACAATCGATGTTTTTCCTGCGCCGGTTGCTCCCACAAACGCGACAGTTTTTCCCGGTTCAATAGTTAGATTGATATTTTTCAGCACCGGCTGATCGTCGGTATACGCAAACGAAACATTCTGAAAACGCAGTTCCTGTTGAAAATCGCAATCATCGACAGTTCCGGATTCCTGTACATGTTCTTCAGTATCGATGATCTGGAATACACGTTCGGCGCGAACTACTCCACGTTGAAGAATATTGAATTTATCTGCGAGCTGACGAATGGGCCGGTACATCATACTGATCCACATCGAAAAGGCGAAAATGTCCAGAAAGACGTTTTTCTCCGGAGCAACAGGACCGGTGAACACGTAAGCTCCCCATAAAATCAGGAAAGCAGTTGAAAACGAACTCAGGAATTCGACCACCGGAAAGAAAATCGAAAATGCCCAAACGGCATTGATGTGTGCTTGTCGGTGATCCTTGTTAATTTCCTCGAATGCTTTGTATTCCACTTCTTCACGGCCATACAATTGCACGATGTTCATACCCGTAATGCGCTCCTGAACAAACGTGTTGAGCCGGTTTACCTGGGTGCTTTCCTGCTGAAATGATTTACGCATAGCGCGCGCAAATACACGGGTTGCATAGATCAATACCAACGCCGGAATCAGTGCTAACGCGGTGAGTTGCCAGTTGATCACAAACATCACTACTATGATCACCACGAGCATCAGCAAATCACTGATAATATCAATGAGTCCGGATGAAAACACTTCCGAAATGGCTTCGATATCCGAAACCACGCGCGTTACGAGATTCCCAACCGGTGTTTTGTCGAAATAGCGCATGCGGAACGTCGTAATATGGGAAAAGACTTTCACACGGATGTCGCGAATAACCGATTGTGCGAGCAGGTTACTGAAATACGTTGCCGAAAACTGCAAAACTGCCTCCAGGAACAACATTCCGAAAACAAGTAGCAGCCACATTCCGAATTGGGTTCCGTCCGGTGTTTCCAAAACGTATTTGTTCACGATGTAAACGATCAGCAAGGGGCGCATGGGAGAAAGCAAAGCTAGTGTGAGTGCACACAAAAAGGCAAAGATCAACTTACCGCGATACGGTTTGGTGAACTTAAATAACCGCGAGAAAATTCGGGTGTCCATTTTGGTTTGACTTGCCATGCTCCAAAATTACTGCTTCCGTTTGGTTTAGGTGGGACATTCCGGTGATTATTTTGGTTGTAAATCAACTTTTATCGTCTCCCACAGATGCAGATTTTTTGCGCTTCTAATGGCAGCGCTACAGTTGTAATATGTTATTCATGATTCTAATTTTCAATAGTTAAACAAGTGCGTTAGCCGAGCTAGAATCTGGCATCTGTGGGAGATAAAGAGTCACAGTTTTTTAAAACAACATTTTTTAGCTTTTGTGGTTATAGAGTTACTGTTTCTATTCCTTTTTTGAACTATCTTTAGAATCCAAAACAACAGTACTTCATGGTTCACAATTTGAGTCTTACCCCGTCTATTTTTTCTACCTTTTTGGCAGAACTAAGAGACTGCACCATTCAGCAGGATCCGCTGCGTTTTCGCAGAAATCTCGAGCGTGTGGCAGAAGTGATAGCCTATGAGCTGTCAAAACACCTCGATTACGAACTGGTGGATGTAACAACACCTTTGGGTGAAGCCAGTGTGCCGCTTTTGAAGCAACAACCCGTTCTGGCAACCATTTTACGGGCAGGTTTACCAATGCACCAGGGATTGCTGAATATTTTTGACCGGGCCGAAAGCGCTTTTGTTTCGGCATATCGTAAGCATACTACAGCAGAAGATTTTGATATTCATGTAGAATACCTTGCCTCGCCGGATATTGACGGTAAAACGCTCATTATTTCCGATCCGATGCTCGCTACAGGCAGTTCTATGGTGATGGTTTACAAAGCCTTACTGAAACAGGGAAAGCCTGCGAGAGTTCACATCGTAGCCGCTATTGCTGCGCCGGAAGCACTCGAATACGTAAGAAAACACTTACCTGATACCACCACTATTTGGGTGGGCGCAATTGATCGTGAGTTAACGGCTCAATCTTACATCGTACCCGGTTTGGGCGATGCAGGTGATTTGGCGTATGGTGTAAAATGTTAATCCGGATAAAATGAGTTGGGGATTATATTTCGGATTGTTCGGATTGTCGATGATCAAGTTTTTGTTTGCTCCGTTTGGTGGGCCAAAACTTGGGTTGACATATTTGGAAACCTATATCAGTTGCGTTTCAGGAGCGATTTTCTGTGCCATTATTTTTTACTTTTCGGCTGAGTTTTTCATGATCCGAGCCCATAAAAAGCGCAAAAGACTGTATGCCGAAGCTTTGGAACAAGGCATCAAACCGAAGCAGAAAAAGAAATTTACACGGATGAATAAATTCATTGTGAGGATTAAACGTCGTTTCGGCATTTTCGGTATTTCCATGTATGCGCCATTGATCTTGTCGGTTCCGATCGGATCGATTATTACCGCTAAATTTTACGGAAAAGACAAACGTACCTTTCCGCTTATTGTGGTTGGAATTATCATCAACGGTGCGCTTACAACCGGCCTTGCCTATTTGATTTTCTACAGATCGTAATGAAAATCCGTCAGTTATTTTTTGACCTTGACCGCACGTTGTGGGATTTTGAAGCCAATTCCAAAAATGCGCTGCAGCAATTGTACGAAGAATTGGAATTGGGTGTTCACATTGAGCACTTCAACCACTTTCATCACACCTATATTCGCATCAATGCCGAACTATGGAATGCTTACGGCAAAGGAAAAATCAACAAGGAAGAATTGCGCAACAGCCGGTTTGAAAAAACGCTGGCCTATCATGGAATTGACGATAAAATTGTTTCCGGCAAAATGAGTGATGGTTACATTACGCTTTCGCCGACTCAGACTCAATTGTTTCCGGAAGCTTTGGAAATGCTGCAATTTTTTCAGCAGGAAGGTTATCGCATGCACATCATCACCAACGGATTCAAAGAAGTGCAGCATATCAAACTCTCGAACAGCGGCCTGGCTGATTATTTTGAACATGTATTGTGCTCTGAAGAAATCGGATCGACCAAACCGCACCGCGCCATTTTTGAAGAAGCTATGCGCCGCACCGATTGTTTACCACAACATGCTATTATGATCGGGGATGATTTCAAAGCCGACATCATTGGCGCGCTCAACGCCGGCTGGACAGCCATTCATTTCGATCCGGAACACAAATTCAAAAAAGAACGCAATGTGAAACGCATCCGCCACTTAAATGAATTACCTGATGTGGTGAGTATGCTGCCGATTGTGGGAGCTTAGGCAAGTTTATTGAGTTTTTGAGTTCAATGAGTTGTGGACTCACTAACCGATCAACTCATTAAACTAAAGACAATTCACTTATATTTGCTCACACATCACGCACTATGGAAAACAACAAAACAGCACTCCATTTTTTATTTCGCAACAGAAAACTGCTGATTATTTCACTTTTTACCGGTGGCCTGCTGGGCGGAATAATCACCCTTTTTATTCCGAGAACATACCTTTCAACGGCAATCGTGTATCCATATAGCGCTTATACCAAAGACAATATTATTGCCAACCCGCAATTTGGTTTGGAACTGGAAACCGAGCAATTGCTGCAACTGATGGAATCGAAATCGATGCGTGACCGTACCATCAAACATTTCAAGCTTTATAAGTATTACCAGATTGATACAAACAATATCAGCTGGGAATCGCAATTGACGCTTCAGTATATCAATGATGTTTCCTTTGAGCGAAGTAAATACCTGTCGGTGGTGATCAATGTACAAACTAGGGATCCCAAATTATCAGCTCAGATTGCCAACTTCCAGGTTGATGAGATCAATAAATACCGTGCAGAGATTTTTGAAGAAAACAGGGTAAAAGACCTGCATAACACGAAACGCCAACTGGATGTCGTCTCTGCCCGATTGAATAAATTGCGCGATTCGATCTATGCCATCAAAACCGACAAAAGCGAGTTGCTGTATAACTTCATGGAAAATCTCGACAATGAAAACTATGATGCGGGTATTTTTGTCGACGATCCGAGTTTGGAATCACTTATTCAGCGAACGGTATTGATTTACCGCACACACAATCATTTGGCGGAAGAGTACAAAAACAAGCAATTACAATACGAAGCACCGCTCCCTTCTGTTTATACGGTAGATCGCGCGAAACCCAGCTATAAAAAAGCGTCACCATCGTTGGTGTTAAACGTAGTTGTTTCTGCACTTGCATTGTTATTGGTGAGTTTAACGGTGGCAGCCATTCGCCGGAAATGGCTCGAATTTAAATCCGAAATGAAAGGCTAATGTCGTGGATCACCGCGAATAGACTTGTCTTCCTGATTGTGGCTGCTGCAAGCGCGCTGTTTTTGGGCGTTTGGTGGTGTACAGGCAGTATTACTGAAACCGCCTTCCTGCTCACGTTTAGTTGTGGGCTTATCCTTGCTGTCGGATTGCTGATCTACGCATTTAGCTGGTATTACCTGTTGTTGATCGGCCTGATTCCGCTGTCACTGGATGCTATTTTAGCGGGTGGTGCCAAATTAAATTTACCTTCCGAAGGTTTGCTCGTACTGGCAATTCCGGTGTTGCTCTTTTTCAATCACTCCTACACAAAAGGCATCCGGCAAGCGATGCAACATCCCGTTTCCAAAATCATCGGAATGCTCTTCATCATCGAATTGTTTTCCGGATTGCTTGGTGCTCACATCGATGTGTCTCTGAAAAGATTGGCGATCCAACTTGTATTTGCCTTTGGTTTCTACTTCGTTTTACAGATGACGGAAACCAAAAAATGGCTGATCACGCCTTTTTTAGCTTATGCTATCGGGTTGATTCCTGTTATGTATTTTACAATGATGAATCACGCGAGTCTCAATTTTCAGCCGCAAGTGGTTTTTAGTATCTGCCAGCCGTATTACAACGACCATACAATTTACGGCGCCTGCCTTGCATTTATCATTCCGTTGCTGATCATTCTTGTGTTTCAAAACAAGATCATGCAGTTGAGCCGCTTGCAGAAAATAGCACTCGCGATGTTACTATTGATGATCGTAGTTTCTGAAGTATTGGCTTTGTCTCGCGCATCATTATTGAGTTTAGTAGTGGCGTTTTTGTTCTATGTCTTACTCAGGTATAAAATCAGTTTTAAATGGCTTATGATTGGTTTGGTAGCTTTGTTTATCGGTTTATGGTCGTTTAGCGATGCCATTTATGCACGTGTTGAAAAAAACGAAGCTGTGAGCAATGACGGTGAATTGGTCAACCATTTTTCATCGGTGGTAAACGTTAAAAACGATGCTTCCAACCTGGAACGAATCAACCGGTGGATTTGCGCTTATCGTATGTTTGAAGATCGACCATGGCTTGGATTCGGACCCGGAACTTATCAGTTTGAATACAATCGCTACCAAACTGTTGCCAACAAAACTTACATATCGACCAATGCCGGAAATCGCGGAAATGCACATTCCGAATACCTGGCTTTTCTGAGTGAAACAGGCATTCTCGGTTTTCTTGGGTTCATGGCTCTGCTGATTTCAAGTTTATATTACGGCATGCAAAATCATTACTGTGTTACCGATCCTTTTCTGAAACGTATCAACCTGGGAGTTTTACTCGGATTGAGTACATATTATTTCCACGCCGTTTTTAATTCGTTCCTCGATCAGAATAAAATGGCATTTTTGGTGTACGCTTCACTTGGTGTGATCGTTTGGATCAATCTCAGATTGCGCAATGGCACAGAAAAAACGGTTCAGGAAAGTAGCTAACTGGTTCCTCAAAGCAGGAATTATTGCCTTCATTACCTTGTGCCTGGTGGAGCTGGTTTACCGTTATCAATGGGTTGATTTTTACAAAACCGAATGGGAATTTCAAAATAAAGTGCGGACTCCCGATCAACAGAAAAGGCGCGCTTTGGTATTGGGCGATTCCTTTAGCGCCGATACGGCTAGCTGGGTAAATCAATGGAAAAAAGACAGTGATCTGCAGATTTTCAATGCGGCAATTCCGGGAGTTGGCCCCGAAACGTATCGCCTGATCGTTTCCAATCGCGTGGAAGAAGCGAAACCGCATATTGTAGTTGTGCAGCTTTACGAAGGAAATGATTTGTATGATCTGAGCCGTCCGGTAAACTGGAGCGCTTTTGGGTGGACCCGGAATATTTTTTGGAAATGCAGCAATACTTTTCGCTCACTCGGGTTCATCAATTATCGGCTCGGGCAGTCAAACCAGGATTTAGCGTCCCCGGGAAACGCAAAAACCACCGATACATTTAGCTTGCAATCGTATGATGCCCGCACGAAATTGTACATTCTGGGCGATGTCACTTATCCAATGTCGATGGTGCAATTAAAAGGTGAATATGCCGATCAATTCCAGGCAATAATCGAAATGTTGCAGGAATTGAAATCTGCATCTGGTAAAAATGCCCGGTTTTATGTGCTGACCATTCCAACATGTGTTCAAACCAATCGCCGGTATGTGAAGCAATACAAACAATTGGGTGCGAAGTTGAGTCAGAGCTTGCTAAAAGGACATCCGTGGGCAGAAAGGATCAAAGATGCCGGTTTTGAAGTCATCGATCCGATAGAAGCATTAAGATTGAGTGAAAAAAGTGGTACGCCGGTTTATTACGAAAATGATCCGCATCTTAATTCGTTCGGGCAGCAACTGGTAGCAGAATATGTTCAGCAAATCCTGAAAAATGACCGTTAGAGGAATCAGATTGCGCCTGAAATGGACACTGCTTTCAGTGGTCGATTTGCTCGGTTTTCCCTTGAAATTGAAGGGCAGGGAAGGTGAAGTACAGATCATTTGTTTTCACGGAATTTGTGCCGACACGGATGCGTTTATCAATGGGCGCTTTTATCATGTTTCCGCATTCCGGAACCTCCTGTCAGAAATACAACAACATTTTCACATCATCAGTTTGGATGATTTCTCAGCCAATCGCCTGAACCCGGATAAACTCAATGTGCTGATTACCTTCGACGACGGTTACCGCAATAATCTCACGCTGGCGTTGCCGGTTATTGAAGAATTGAGGATTCCAATTACTGTTTTTGTGACTGGTAGAACCGACTTTCCGCTGTGGGCTGATTTACTGGATGTTGCAGCAGCACATCCTGCCGAATCAGGAACTGTGTTGAACGAATTAAGGGCATACGCACAAGTTAAAACCGTCAGGGAACTGAAAGCGTGGATTCCATTGCAACCTCAAGAAGTTGTGATGGAAATCAACCGGAAACTGAATGAATTGCCACATACTTTGCTTGACAAAACGCGTGTATTTTGGGAATTACTATCCAACGACGATTTACTGGTTTTACAGACAAAATCCTTGGTTAGCCTGGCCAATCACGGGGCCAATCATTTGAGTTTCGTTACACTGTCGGATGTTGGAATGGCGAAGGAAATTGAAGAAGTTCAAATACGTTTAACTAACATCGGATCGAACTATGGTTCCGTTTTCGCCTATCCATACGGACAACATACCCCGGCTACTATTGCACAATTGGCAGAATTGGGAATCACACAACAGTATTTGGCAGGATCGGGTATAACGGATAAACCCTATTTGTTTCAGCGCATGACCGTAAATCCGTTTATCTCAGTCAAAAATATGCTGCGGATCATTCAGAAAGGAAGATTTTACTGATGAGCAAAATTGTGGGTATATCGGCTTATTTCCATGACTCGTCAGCGTGTTTGATCGTTGATGGAAAAGTGGTGGCTGCCATCCAGGAAGAACGTTTGTCACGTGTGAAACACGACGCATCTTTTCCGCAAAAATCAATTGTTTCCTGCCTTGAAATGGCTTCATTGACTATTGCCGATATAGATGAAGTTATTTTCTTTGAAAAACCCTTTACCAAATTTGATCGCATTCTTGATACTTTTCTCACTGTTGCTCCCCGCGGATTTTTACCTTTTCGAAAAGCGATTTTGGGATGGTTCAAAGAAAAAATGTGGGTCGAAGATGTGTTCCGCAAACACTTCAGTTATAAAGGAACATTTTCGTATTGCCAGCATCACCTTTCTCATGCTGCTTTGGCATGTGTCGCGAGCGGTTTTGAATCTGCAGCCTACATTGTAATCGATGGTGTTGGGGAACGTGCCTGCACTTCCTACGGAGCCTATGAAAACGGAAAGTTTTCACCAATCGCCGAACAACAATTTCCACATTCATTGGGCTTGCTTTATTCAGCATTTACGGCTTATTGTGGTTTCAGGGTCAATTCGGGCGAGTATAAACTTATGGGACTTGCTCCCTACGGAAAGCCGGTTTACAAACAACTGATACTGGACAGTCTGGTGTCGTTTAGCGATGAGGGAGTGGTAAAACTCAACCTGCGTTATTTTGGTTTTTTGGATGATTTACGCATGATCAATCGACGTTTTGAGAAGTTATTCGGTCGACCGGCTCGTAAAGAAAATCAACAAGTAGATGATTTTCACAAAGATATTGCTGCTTCCATTCAATCGGTGTTGGAAGATGGATTGGTAATCCTGCTCAATTATGTACAGCGCGAAACCGGATCAACAAGATTGGTTTACGGAGGCGGAGTCGCCTTGAATTGTGTTGCCAATACGCAATTAATTGCCCGCACCGGATTTGAGCAGTTGTTTATTCATTCAGCTTCAGGAGATAGTGGTTGTGCAATGGGCGCAGCACTTTGGGCGTCGATCCAGCATAACGAAATCCAATCGAATGATTCCTTCAGCCTGAACCCGGAATTTTTAGGGCCAGACTACATAAATGAAGCGATCAAAGAAGCACTTCATGAAAAAGGAATTACCGTTTTTCATGAATTAGAATGGGAAACGCTCACGCAAACCGTGGCTGATGAATTGGCACAGGATAAAGTGGTTGCCTGGTTCCAGGGAAAGATGGAATTCGGCCCGCGCGCGTTGGGGAACAGAAGTATTCTGGCCAATGCCACACATCCTGAGAGGAAAGCTATCCTGAATCAAAAAATCAAGAAACGCGAAGGATTCAGACCGTTTGCTCCAGTTGTATTATCGGAATATTTTGCCGATTATTTCGAAGATCAGGGCAACGATTATTCGCGGATGTTATACGTGACACAAGGCACCGAAAAAGCAAAAGAAATCCCAGCTTGTATCCACAATGACGGTTCGGCACGTGTACAGCGTTTGGAACCCGGATTCAATGATCAGCTTCGTTCACTTTTAGTGAAATACTATGATTTGACAGGCATTCCGGTATTGATCAATACTTCGTTCAACGAACGGGGCGAACCAATGGTTTGCTCACCCAAAGATGCCATTCGTTGTTTTCTGAATACGGAAATTGATGTATTGGTGATGGGCAATTTCCTCGTTTACAAATCCGAAATAACCGATGTTGTACATAAAACGATTGTTTATGAACCGGATTAAGCAGTATTGGAGCAAACAGTTTGAAGCGCTTTCAGCTCGTTCATTACGCATTTTTGGAGTAATCCTTGTTGGATTGTTGCTGTATTTGGGTTGCTTTTCCGGCAAAATGATCAATGTCTTTTATTTGATTCCGCTTGTACTGCCGCTTGCCGGGATATTTTATTTGCCCGTTTTGAGGTTGTGTTACGCGTTCCTGATGCTGGTGACTTTTCCGATTAGTTATGTGATGTCATATTTGGTATTGGGAATTGTTTTCCTGTTGATTGTTACACCTATTGCTTTGATCAGAAGGAAGAAAATGACCGCAGGGTGGATGGCTTCGCAGACGAAAATTGATCTGTCGAAAATGCATGAATGACAGTTGATTCGAGCGGTTGTGGCCATCAATAATCAGTTTTTAAAATTCCGTAATATTGCGGGATTACTGAATTTAATAATCTGAAGTACAGATTTTTATATTATTTTTTCTTGAGTTTTTTTTACTCAAATTTGCAGTTAACAGTTAAATTCCAAAAGTATCTTATCCTAAGACAGGCCGCTTCTTAGGCCGAGATTGATTCTTCAGTGACCCAACTTCTCACCAACCCCGCGATTTTTATACTTTTGTTCCATGAGTAAACTCAAAATAGTCGGTGCTTTTTTTGTGTTCATGCGTGTGAAACGCAAATACTGGCTCTATCCAGTCATTTTTGCACTGATCATTGTGGGCTTGCTCGTTGTTTTAGGCGAAGGTTCCTCTGTTGCGCCGTTTATTTACTCATTGTTTTGATTGTTGTATGAGCTACGATATTCAGCGCCTCTGTAAGGAAAACATCGGTGACGTGGGGCGTATTCACGAATCGATCTACAAACGCAAACTTCCGCTGGAAAGCTTGCAGAAAAAGTATGATACCCGCTACTTAGGTAGTGAATATTGTGGATATTTGGCCTATTTCGAGGGCAAACCTGTATCGTTCTGTGGTTTTATTCCTGTTGCAAGTAATTGGGGTGACAAAGTCGAAATCTCAGCACAATCAATGGACATCATGACCGTAAGCAGGCACGAACGCAAGGGCCTATTCAGTTTGTTAACCCATAAAACGTTTGATCTGGCGAAAGAAATGGGGATTACTTTTATTTGGGGATTCGGAACAGATGTTTCTAAACGTGTGTTGATTGAAAAGCTGGGATTCAACTGCGATGAACATGTGCAGGGTTACCGCTTTTTTGCCCATAAACGCTGGCTGGATAAATTACTCGTTAAAGCACCTTTTATACGCTCAATAACCGAAGAAAGAACCAGGCGCATTCTGCAGCAATATAGCACCGACAAACCATTTCAGGGAAGTTTGCAGACCATGACCGATTGTCCGATAATCGCCCGTACACCTGATTATTTTCGTTATAAAAGTTTCAGTACCGCTTTTTTTATTGAATTGGAAAGTGTGCTGTTTTGGATCAAACTACATCCGCATCACGGCATTATGATCGGCGATATAGAAGCCACATCCGAAGAACAATTGCGCCGGGGAATCTTAGCTTTCAAAGAACTGGCCAATCATCATGGCTTGGGTGCATTTATCTTTCAAACAATACCGGGAACACCTGTTGGAAAAATAGCCGCCGAACTGGCGGACGAAACTTTTCCGTCGTGGGCATTGTGCTACCGTTCACTTTCTTCTGAATTTCCGTTAGAGAAATTAAAAGTGACTTGGGGTGATTTGGATACGTTTTAGTAGAATTTTTAACCTTATTCTTCGAGAGGTTCCTGTGTGGCTGTAGTAATAGGAAAAAAATTATTATTCAGTAAATAATTATGGAAGTAACTTCCCGTTCTCGTCATAATACTTATAGGTTTTCAGTATTTTTTCACCATTTGTATACTCAACCGTCGATTTTATTATTCCATTCGGAGTATATACAGTGACAGTACCGTGGATCTTCCCATTTTCGTACGGGATCACACTTTTCAAAACACCTGAAGAATAATATTCGCTGACAGTACCGTGAATCTTCCCATTTTTGTACGGGATCATACTTTTCAAAACACCTGAAGAATAATATTCGCTGCTTTTGTCGGCATTCCAAAGTGGGGTTCTTTTGAGTCCCGCAGGTAACTGATTAACCATCGCTGTCAGGTATGCATCTTCCGATTGTCCGCTGGCCGTAATGGCCGGAGCAACGATCGTCTTAAAAAAAAGTTTACGAAACTCTCCAACAGGCATGTAATACACATCGTTATTTAGTAAAGCTACCACTGTTTTTTCAGCAATAACCTGCTGTTTATAAAGCAAATCGGCTTTGAATAGTTGCAGTGTTTTTGTTGAGGCGGATGATACAAAGAGTTCATCGCCTATAGTAAAGTCCTTGATAAAAGCGTTATAATCAAGATCATTTGAAAAAATGAAGTCCGCTATTTTTTTTCCGTCCATTGACCAGATATCACTAATACTAGATCGATTGCGGACTGCCAAGATCAAAAACTTGTCCGGCAATGCGAGTTTGCTTATTGTTGCGGAATCGGAGTTCTTAATGTGGTTCAGTAGCTCACTGTAATATGCCAATTCCTCATCCGGACCGTTGAGCAGAGTGCCCCGATTACGGGCAAGCGATTCTTTAGTATAGTTGAAGAAATTAGTCGCACTGATCGCGTCGTTTTTTTTGGCGGGTTTGTCCGCATCTTGTGACATGACAGGAGTGATTCCTACAAGGAAAAGGAAAATAATAAACAGTTGAGCGAAAGGCACATTTATCAGCGTTGCTTTTTTTGGGGTAGCAGGCATATTAAGTTGTTTTAGTAGCAAGTAATTTGCTTATTGAATTCAAATGTAACCCTTTTATCGGGATAAGTGGTTTTTGGGGTAGCATGAAGTTGGGGGGGCGCTGTTTTGTACTTTTTGTTAGAGAAACTGAAATTACCTGGAGCGATTTGTACACGTTTTTGTCAGATAACTACATTTTCACAAGATCTAAGTTTACTGTCAACTCGCTGTTTGTCAACCGAACAGTATACACTCCCGGAGCAAAGTCTTTTGTTGGAAACTGATACTCCTGCAGATCCGAAAAATGAGTATGATATACAACTTTTCCCAAATGATCATACACAAACAGTTCCGCAGTTTGTTTTTTACTGAAAACCAATGTGGCTGCCTCGGTTGCAGGATTCGGAAATAAAGAAATTGTTGTATTCGATGATAATTCACCCAAGCCGATTATTTCGTTCACTTCGATACAAACAGAGGTGTCCTCACAATTGATCGTTGAGAGAATAACAGCATAATTTCCCACCTCTGAAGCAACAAAGGTTTGACCTGTAGCTCCCGGAATGAGTTGTCCTGTCGTGCAGTTGATCCATTGATAATCCACGCCTGGTAAATCAGCCGAGAGTGTATTGCTTGCACCGCTAACAGTCGTATTGAGTATTTCGACTGTGAGCGAAAGGTGAGCAGTGGAATCACAGCCATTTGCAGCGCCATTTTCGATTGTAAAGACAGCCGAGTTATTATCCGTGGAATATGTGATCCCGTCTATCCACGTATAGGGCTCACAAGCGAAGACAATATCAGTTCCTTGACTAGCTGGCAGAAGTGTGAATTGTAAAGTCACGATTGAATCACATCCGTTTACTGCACCATTTACAAAAGTATAGGTTGCGGTAGTGTTTGAGGAGGTATACAAATTCCCGTCTATCCATGTCAAAGGTTGGCAATCTGATTGAGTGTCGGTCCCGGTTGCGGTCTGAAGAAGGGTTAGGTTAAGTGTAACGATACTGTCACATCCATTAGCAGCACTGTTTGAAAGTGTATGAGTAGCGGTATTATTGGAGTTGGTATATGTGATGCCGTTTATCCAGGTGTAAGATTGGCACTCGGTTCGTATATCCGTTCCGGTAGCTGCCGGCAGAATGGTCAAATTTAAGGTAACCGTACTGTCACAGTTATGGGAATTTCCGCCGGGAATCGTATGAGTGGCAGTTGTATTGCTGGCCGTATAAGTGACTCCGTTAATCCATGTATAAGACTGACATTCTGTGCGCGTTTCTATTCCGGTTGAAGGAGAATTGATGGTGAGATTCAGATAGATCGTACTATCACAACCTGTAGCGGAACCATTCGGAATGAGATGAGACGCCGTATTGTTATCTGAAGTGTAGGTTACGCCATTGATCCAGGTATACGATCCGCAGGCGGTATGGTTTTGTGTACTCACAACCGGAGGAAGCACCTGCAGATTGATGGTTACGATGGAATCACATCCGTTAGCTCCTGCCCCGGCAAAAATTTCCGTAGCTCCGTTGACAGATGTGCTGTACACATTTCCGTTGACAATGATCGATTCTCCTGCACAGATTGTTTGATTGAGTATGCTGGTGGCTACCGGATTTACAGCCAACACCAGTTTTACAACACTGTCACATCCCTGCATGTTTGGAAGCGTATCGAAATAGATACCCGGAGTCTGAAGATTGGTATTGTTGAATGGATAAAAGCTGTTGGAGCAAATGGTCTCATTGACAAAATGGAGAGTAGGTGCCATAGAAAGATCGAGTCGTATAATACTGTCGCATCCTGTGCTATTGATCAATGTATCGTAGTAAATTCCAGCTTCAGAACGCGGCTGTCCGGCAAACAAATAGGAGTCACCGGCGCAAATTTCTGCTGCTATGTCACTGTTAGTATTGCAAAGAATTGTCTGACAGAAGGTTGTGTGTTGCCCGAGATTGCTAAACGTGTTTTGCGCCAAAGCAGTAAAATGAGTTCCGGGTTGGTAAGTGGCGTTGATTCGAAGACCACTGGTAACGGTCGATTTACGAATCATTGTTTTTAGAGAAGTACTTGTACCGGCAGCACCGACCCATGCCGTACCGGGGTCGAAACCGATTTGTCCGATAAGGTCGATCCTGCTGAAATTACGAATGAGTTCGATGGCATCGTCACCGTTGAAGGTAAGCAGACTGTTTGTGAGTCCTGCCTGTGCTAGAATACCCGCGGCGGCAGAAGGATGAGCAATCACGAAGGTACCATTCGCCGGAATCGTTCCCGTGAGTGGAATGTTCTGATAATAAATAGATCCGTCGAAATAAATTCGCAGGGAATAATAGTCAAGATCGATCGGATCATTTGTCGGGTTATAGAATTCGATGGCCTTGTTTGAAGCTGTTCCATGAATGTATTCGGAGATGTACAACTCCGAGCACGCAACGGGTGTGCAACCTATAGTACTAAGGCGCAGGTTGAGCACAACTAGACTGTCACACATGTTCGTGCGTAGAAAAGAAGCGGTGTATGTTCCTTGTTCAGTTAGGTTCATACCGTTAAACGTGTAGCTGGACCCCATGCATATTGTGTCTTCAAGTATTGTGGTGATTGGCAGGCATATGGAGTCGATGTTTTCCAGCCATCCCAATTTACCGATGTCTCGCATAGCAAAAACGATATCCAACTTGCCATCCTGATTGATATCTGCTGTTTTTTCCATCCAGTAGGAATAGAAAGGTGCTTGGGTGATGTGTTCTTTGGGAGCAAAATTTCCACCACCAAGGCCACGATACCATTGCAAAGGATAATGACTTCCAACAACAATGTCAGGAATACCATCTGCATTGAGATCTCCGACTTCCGGATAATGAGTATTGGTAGCATCGATGATAATCTCAGGTGAAAAAGTCAGTCCTGCTTCTTGTTTGTGCATCACCAGCTTTCCTGTAGTACTTGAAACAGCAAGCAGATCCATATCACCATCCTGATCAAGGTCTGCTACATGGGCATCGATGACAAAATTCAAGTTGCTATTGATAACCATCGGAGAAGTGTAGACTCCATTACCAAGATTTCGATACCACTGAAGGATGTGACAACCGGTGAGTTCATACAATATATCCAGTTTGCCATCCAAATCAATATCTACCAGGGATAAGTTTTTGATAGAACAGTTAATGGTTCCGGGATCGACCGTCTGAAAAGGTAAAAATGTTCCGTTCCCCTGGTTTTCATACCATCTTATCATATCAACGGGTCCATCAACAAAAGTGTAGTCAACAAAACAAACAATATCCAGATCACCGTCCTGGTCCATGTCTCCCAGATCGAAATCACTGACTTCTTCAGATCCCCAGGTAGAGATTGCAATCGGTAAGGCCGTAAAATTGGTGGTTCCTGTGTTTTTTCTCCACATAATTTGGGCATCATTGCTTGAATGGCTCACCAAATCCATATCTCCATCGCCATCCAGATCACCCAAACGGAATTTGGTATATCCCAGGTGATTCATTTGTTGGGTAATTACCTGCTGTGCTGAAAATTGTTCATTTCCTTCGTTTTCATAAAAGGAAATTCGTGAATTGGTGTATTCCGCGCCATTAGTATTAGCTTCCTGGCTTGATGCAAGAATGTCCAGATCGCCATCGCCATCATAATCCCTGCAATCGATTTGGTTGATCTTACTCAACAGGTTAGAAGAAATAACGTTTGCTTCGGAGAAAATAAATTCCCCCAAATTAAGCAGGTCTTCTCCCAAATTCTTATACCATACAATTTTGTCTTCACTCGATGCACCTGAGCAGATATCCATTAGGCCATCGTTATCGAAGTCGTCTACAAACACTTCCATGGTGAAGTACTTTTTGTTAATATTACCGGTACGTGTATAAGGTATTCCGTTACCGTTGTTTCGCAGATAGCCAACTTCATGACTATTGGTAACGTTGCCATGACTGTAAACAATGTCCTCGTCGCCGTCGTTATCGATGTCGGTAGCTACGAGTGATGTAATTGGCTGATAGGCGTAAATTTGTGTTCCGGCACCAAAATTACCGCTGCCATCATTCAGATAGAGCCATGTGCTGTTTTCAAAAGTCACGGCAAGATCGGTATCATTGTCGTTATCCGAATCTGTAAAAACTGTTTCAACAATATCGAAAACACTGGTGGCAGTGACAGATCCCTGCGAAACAAAGATCCCATTTCCCATATTCCGGTAGTGAATCACCTGATAGGTATTTTCTGCAAAACAGATTAAGTCCGGGAGCCCGTCGTTATTCAGATCATTCAGTTTAATATCCAGAATATCTGTAAAAGTGGCGATTGGGAGGAAGGTGGTAAAATATCCGCCACCGAGATTTTTGTACCAACCTACCTTGTCGGATGAATTAGATGCAACTGCAATATCCTGATCGCCATCGTTATCCAGGTCACCGGTTTGCAGGGAATGGCTTTGATGGGTACTGTCAATAAGCCTGTTTAATGAAAACTCTCCGTTCCCAAGGTTTTCATTCCAAACAATCAACCCCCCAAAGTGCGAAGTACTTACGACATCCAAATCACCGTCGCCGTCAAAGTCAGCTGTTGAAATGTCACTGATGCGAGAGGTAGTTTGTCGCACAACACGTTGGGTACCAAAACTCCCATCACCATGATTCAGAAAACAGGAAACAGACTCATGATCACCTGAAAGAACATCTTTAAATCCGTCTCCATCGATGTCAGCCGAATGAACAGTCCAAGGCCCGTTGATATAGCTGGTTTCAAGCACATGCTCCTGAAAATTTGTCTGTGCACTGTACGAAAAAACTATTAGGACAAAGAAGAGAAAGGCTGTCAATTTCATTGGGGGTCAATTTCGCTAACAAATATATGGAAAAACGAAGTTGTTTGGTCGCATTCCCCAATTGTTGGTTGAACACTCTTCTCAGCACATGGTGCAGAATTATTTTTAAAATTATGTTTAGCTTAAAGTATGGACAAAAAAAATGGACATTCGCTGCCACAATCTCACATACATCTGACAAAGAGGTTGTACGTTCTTATATAACACGGATGACTTCTGTAAATACGCTCACTGAAATAGGTGTTAAACTTGCAAAACCATTATAATTACGCTTTTGATCCGATAACAAATACCTATAACTTCACCACTAAAATACCGTGTCGCTTTTGTGGTAGATGAAAGTTTTGGTGTTATTTCGTTACAAAATCCTTGATACTTACCAAAAGTTATTGATGCGGAGTCAGCGTCATTCCTGGAAGCGAAGTAAGAAAAATGGCTGTTTCGTTGTGTTTTGTCAAAAGCGCTAAAACGTACAGCGATTGCTAAATCAGCTGTGCGTTGCGTTTCAGATCCTGATCTGCCACTTTTGACCATAAAACACAGTCCGCCACAGGCGGATTCACGAGCGACTTCGGAATGACGCAAAAGGATGTTTTGCTTACTTTTTCAGCCTTGGCAAAAAGTAAGGTCTTTCACCCCACCGCCGAACAACACCTCGTACAAGCCGGCAGCAATCCACCATTCTTCGTCAATGCTTTTCGCAAACCGCCAATCTCCTTCGAATTCCAGATTTGGTTAAGTTCCTGCTCATAAACATTCCCGATAGTCAGATTATAACAGCGCCCATGGGCTGGAATCACGCTTCCGTCTGATTTGATCATGATATTGTTGAACACATCCAAACAGGTTTTGCCCACTTTCTGTTCGGGTCGTAAGTAGTATTGTTCCAGATCTGTTTTCGAAAAAACATGTGGATGAACCGTCACCGGAAACGAATGTTTGGCTTGTGAAATAACGGCCAGTTCCTGTTCCAGCAGATCAAAATCGTAAGCGTTGAAATCAATGCCGTCTATGTTGGAAGTCGTTGCTTTATAATGTTCTCCGAAAAGCAGATTATGCGCATTGGCATTGTCTTGTGTGATGAAATTGGAATGCATAAAACCGACTTGTTCCAACGGAAAACGTTTCAGTTCTTCCAGAAAACGCTCCAAATGACCAATATTCCATTCGGTGATGACGCAAAAAACACTAATAGGAATGTCTTTCTTGCTCAACAATGCTTCAATGCCTTCCAGCGCACGTTGGTGACTCGATTTATGGCCCCTGATTTCGTTGTGAATGTCTTCCGGACCGTCGAGGGAAATAAACAATTTGTTCAATCCACCGTTCACTAGCATATCTGCTTTTTGGCGCAGGTTGAGCGCATTGGTCGTAATAGCAGTATATAATTCGAGCTGGTTCGCATACGCCAGTGATTCTTCTAAATATTTGTACACCAGCGGTTCGGTAAAAGCATAGCCCAATTTGGCCGTCGGGTAGTACTTTTTAGTTTGATCTGCAATGCGTCGGAACAATTCCATCGGCATGTGCAACGGGTGTGTCCCGACGAGATTTACCGCAAAATTGGTGTCGAGTTGCTGGGTTCCTACATCGCACATTTTACAATGCAGGTTACAGATGTTGTTAACGCCCAACACCATCCACTGCGGACCGTGAAACAAATGTTGCGGAAACAACCTGCGGTTTATGGTCGCCAGTTTACTCATTCCTGCTCAGTTGAAAAATGGTATTGCGTTCTCCCCATTTGCTCGTTGCATAAACTTCTACAAAATCAATACGGTGTGTCCCCGCCAGTTCCCGGATATGTGAAATTCGGCAATCTTCGGATAAAATCATATAAACAGTACATGATTTTTGCAATTCCAGATCGGAAAGTTGTTGAAATAAATCGGTGAAATACTCAAACGCCGGGCCGCAATAAAAAGCCGCTTCCTTCATGTTTTGTGCTTCTTTCGGGTAATAAGGTGGATTGATGATTACGTAATCAAATTTATTGATATCCAGTCCATTGAGCAAGCTTGTTTCGATCACAGTAACAGGAAGCCGGTTGTTTTCCGAATTCAATTTCAAACCTGCAATAGCTTGTGGATTGATATCCGTTGCCGTAACATACGCGCCGTTTTTCTGTGCATAAAAACTGATCAAACCACTGCCGGCACCAAGTTCCAGAATTCGTTTCCCTTGCAGTGATTTCCCTGATAAAAATCCTACCAGGATATTGGTCGACAAAAATATTCCCGGGTGAAACACACCAGGCATGATTGTCAATGAAATACCATGTTTCGCATAGCGTTGTACACCACTGGTTTTCCGTTTATACCAGCGCGACATCAAGGGAAATGTTATGCGTTTCAGGATTCGTCTCATTCCGAATAAAAGCCTTGTTCTTCTGGTTGACGGTATTTCCAGATCTTCATCAATAACTTGATTTCGTATGGATACGCATAGAATTTCAGATGGTAGCGCCAAAAAGAAACCGAACGTAAAAGTGCTTTCTTCCAGCCTCTGATCCGGAAGTCGCTTTTGGAAGGAAAGTACCCGTTCAATACGATTTCGAAATTCTTAATCCGGTTGATGTGTTTGGCTGTGAGCCAGGGTGTGAGCGGATTTTTCCGCTGGTCAAAACGTTCCCATGCAGGTGAAAGCCAGTCTTCCAGCACTTGCGGAAACTGAAATCCCTGTGCCTGAATTTCGGCATACAGATCGCTGCCTTCCGTTGGAACAGGGCTATAGACGTAAATGATGATTTCCGTATCCGGATTGAGGCGTTTGATTTCCTGGATAAACCGCAGATCTTCTTTGATCTGCCTCGTCACTTGTTTAGCGTCCTTTCCTGGCATTCCCAGCACAAAACTGTATTCGGGAATGATATCGAACTTCCGCAAACGTGCCGCAAACTCTTTGATCTGCTTCCCGGTTTGCGTGCCACCTTTGTCCATTTGTTTCAGCACTTCGTCGTTCCCCGTTTCGGCACCCAGGAAGATCATTTTGAGTCCGGCTTGTTTCATCAGGCGTAGATCGTCGTCGGTGTATTTATTGATCGTATCAATCCGGCCTTCGCCCCACCATGTAAGATTTAGATGCTGAATGCTTTTGGCAAATTCGACCACCCGTGTGCGCGAAGTGAAAAAATTGTTGTCGTAAAATTCAACAGCGTCAATGTCGTATTGCTCCTTGAGCCATTCCAGGTCGTGAGTAATCCGTGTAGGTTTTAATCCTTTCCAGCGGGCATTATAAATAGGAACTACCGCGCAAAACGAGCAAGTAAACGGACAGCCGAAACTGGAATGATACGCTACCGTTCGCTGGCCCATGAATGTTTTGGCGATGTAATTTTTTAACGGATAAAACTCGTTCAGCTTCATGTAGGGAAACGCTGGCAAATTGTCCATATCCGGTATGGCTTCCTTGCGCGTTTTCACAAAACGATCACCCTCTTTGTAAATGAGGTTCGGAATGGTGTCAATGGCAATGGAGTTTGGATTTTCCAGGTATTTGAGCAAGTTGGGAAATGCTTCGTCGCCCGGGCCGCTGATCACATAATCCACATAACCCGAATTGAGCGCCACCTGGTATTGATTCGCGGCAAAATAACCGCCCCAAATCATAATAATATGCGGAAATCGTTCTTTGATTGCCTTTACATACGGAATAGCCTGGCGCAATTGCGGACCCGGCATCACCGTCATTCCAACATATCCGACGGCATGTTCTTCCACCAGTTCAATGATGCGATCCAACGGATTTTGCTCTAGGTTTCCATCTACGAAATAATAGTCACACAATCCTTCGATAGATCCGCCAACCTGCAAAATAGAGTTGGGGATGCGGTGTTTTGAGTCGGCACTGCGCGGGTTAAATAAAACAACGGATTTGTGAATCATGAATGGCCTCTAAAATAAAATCGGAACATAATGTTTGTCTATGTTCATCGGTTTGTTGCCGTTAAGGTAATGAATATTCACACTTGCTTTTCCGTTTTTCACGGTCACATCAACCACATTGTCCCATTTTCCGCCACCCATTCCGGAGGCGATGAAACGCAGGTTCTTGTATTGATGAATGGTTAATTCGCTTCCCATTGGCATAGCGCCAACATCACCTGCAAACAGGTAAACGGGAGTTTCCGTTTGACTCAACGCCTGAATTGTATTCGGGTAAAACTCACTCACGGGCGCTCTTCCTTCCGTATCATTTGGGATAATTTGAGGTGTAAATCCCGGATTTTGCCAAATCACCTGGTGAACGAAAATAAACACATTGTCATACTCTTTTTCCGAAGTCAATTCCACAAACTCGTTTAGCTGCGCATTGGAAACATTCCAGCCGTTTTGAATGACATCCCAAATGATAAACAGGCAATTTCCTTTTTCGAAATGCTGATTTCCGTTTCCATAACGTTCCTTGTACAACATGCCGTCACGTAAATCCTGGTTCCCGGGAGCAAAATAGACTTTATACGGACTTTTTTTAATAGCCTGATCAATCAACATCCACGATGGGGCGTCGCACCGGTGAACAATATCGCCTGTAAACACGCCGAAATCGATGGTTTTATCCTTACATGTCTTGTCGAAATAAGCCTGGAAAGGTTGGTACAACCCGCCTGTTATATAGTTAGGGCCACCACAAACATGTCCGGCAACATAAAAATGCAGGTCTTCACGCTCTGCTTCTGCTTCTGAACAACCGACAAAAAACAAAGAACTCAGAGCCAAAAAAGCGAGTACGTAAATTTTCATACAGTGAATTATTTGAATGTAAAAATACACTTGTTAACCACAAAGATTCACAAAGTTTTTTGATGTGCGAAACTTGTTAAGGACGCAAAGGCGTTCTACCTGGATCTCTTTGTGTTCTTCTAACAAGTCAAATTTGCCCTGATCCTTGTTCCTTTGTGTTGAATAGTTGAGAAAGCACCTTACTATGTTTCCGTGTCGTTAAACTATTTGCCTGATCCGAAAAACCATTTCTCCGTTGTTCCATCCGCAAACTGTTTGATGTACAAACAATCGGATTTCGGACTTACCACAAGATGTCCCAAAAGATCATACAGCACGAAAGATTGATCGGTTTTGGCCTGCAATTCTTCCAAACCAACAAAAGAACAAGGATTGTTGATGTCGGTAACGTTTACCAATGCGGAACCCAGATGTCCGGTAGAACCGGGAACCCACAATTGATAATACCCGGTTTGGGTAATCACAATCGAAGCGGTTGTTTCGCCGGTCGACCATAAATATTCCGCAGCCGGATTCACTGCTGTCAATCGCCATTCGTTTCCATTCCATTCACAGGTAATTTCAGGCCTGCTGATAGTGAGATCCGATTCGATGTGGCAACGATAACTCACCACTGAATCGTCGAAGAAAAACTGCACCAGCGGAAGTTCATCTGCACCAAACAAGGTAGCTGTTGGCTCCGGACGGAAAACTAATCCGTAACAAATCATCGATTCATCATCTCCTGTTTGCTGGTAATTTCCCATTGCGCGTGCAAAAAACACATCCGGATGAACCACTTCATTGACCATTGTGGCTGTCCAGTTCACCGTATCCAGCTCATATTCCACACCTCTGGATATTTTCGGATTCTGCATCATATTTGCATTATCGAAGAGCGAATAATGACCGTTGGGTAACCGGCGAATGTCATGCTGGCCGCTAAAACCATCATCATTCGGAAACGTAAAGTCAGAAGATTGTCCGCCGAGCCGCCAGATAATGCCTCCGCTTGCCCGGTTGATTTTGTAAATAGCATTCAGATGCCGAAAAGAGAGCAGGATATTTCCATCCGTATCTTCTTCGAGCGCGTTCCCATGGCAGTAATCAAACGGGTTGGGTGAATAACCGTAGGAATTGTAAAATTGCAGTGGATCAATGTGATCATTGCTGTTCCACTCATAGATCAGGTTCCCGCCCGGATCAATTTCCTGCCAGCCAAAACCCATTAGACGGGTTGTAGCACTTCCCTGAACGGGGCCAAATGTATAAGCTGAAAGATCAACCGTGTCGTAATATTCCATTGTGAGTAACCAATTACCGTTGGTCGCGCGCTGTACATCGTGAATATCGGCCTCACCATTAATGGCTCGCAGCGTATCCGTAATCGAAAACTGGTTGTCCATGATCACCACCATACTGGTGTCGTTGTGTACAATGGAGTAAGAGTATTGTTCCTGTGCTGCGTAATATTTAAAGTCGATAGTGGAAATGGCAGTACTTCCGTCGGCATACCAAACCAATACTCCGTTCTGATCAACAATGATTGGTCCGGTGTCTTTGTAATCTGGCGATGAAGGAGGTGTAGCCAGCCTGAACGGCGTGAGTAGAAAATAACGTTCATCGATGAGTCCGTTATTTTCAAATTCGTAAGGATAAACAGCAGCCGGTACCGGAGGAAAATAGCTTTGTCCGAAAGCGTTACCGGCAATGAGCAGGAGCACAGCCGACAGAAAGTAGTAATTTATGAAGTAGAGCATTTTTTTGAATTGGTTCTCACAAAGTAGTGTAAATTTGACTGATTAAGAAGTTTTTAAGTATTTAAACGCTGAATTTCACCATGCGTAATACCGGTACTCAACTGCAAAATTTAACTAACAAGCGCACTTTATGGCTGTGTTTGTTATTACCTGTTTTGCTCTTGTTTTCAGGAACATTAGTCATCGATTTTAATGGATTGTATGGCCAGGATAGTCACACCTATTTGTCGTTTGCCAAACAATTGAAAACGGAATGGCTTACCGGAAATAAAACCACTTCTTTTTTCTGGCCGAAAGGCTATTCAGCATCAGGAGCAGCACTTAGTTTTACGGGATTGAGCGTATTATGGGCACTGCGAGTTATATCATTGCTTTCGCTGATTGGGAGTTTGTTTATGGCACGATCCATCATTCATTTTGTATGGAATAAAGACGGATCGCTGTTTTTGTTGCTGGGCGCCGTGACACAGATTTACTTTGTACGCGCTGGTTTTTTGGTCATGAGCGATATGCTTACGACGTTTTTGATCCTGACTACGATTTATGCTTACTTGCGCTTTTTGAAGGAATCTTCCGTTCACCGGCTTTTGGCGGTGTTTTTATTCGCGACACTTGCTTTTTTCACGCGGTATGCCTGTGTTCCGCTGTTGCTCATTCCTGTTGGACATACGGTAATTCATTGGCTGAAAAAACAAACAGTTGTTGTTCGCCTCATCATGCTAACAGGATTAACCGGATTAGCAGTTGTGTTCATTTACTGGAACAACAATCTCCTGGTAGAATCAGCGTATCGGTTGGGAAACTGGTCGTTGGGAAATTTCTTCGCCATGGAATTTGTGAGTCGCGACGGTGTAGCCACGAATACGGTGCCGAATGTGTTATACATTTTCGGTAATTTCCTGCATCCCGGATTTCTGAGCACCGGTTTATTATTACTTCCTTTTTACCGGTCGCTTGATCGGAAAAGTATTCATTTGCTATTGATTGCGGGAATTTACCTGCTTTTTTTGGCAGGAATCGAAACTCAGAATTACCGCTTTTTGGTAATTAGCCACTTCATTGTGGTGATTGCCTTGTTTCCGGCATTTGACAGCTTTTTTCTGTGGCTAAAGAAGCGCAAATTAGCTGTTTTGTTGGTTATCGGCGTGTTGCTGTTTAATACCGCTTTCGGAGTTTATTCCTTCCGGAAAACACTGGCTGCTCATCGTTTGGAAAAAGAAATAGCGATGGCTGTAAAAGCTGAAGTAAATCACGAAACGATCTACAGTTTTTATGTTGATCAATCGTTTCCGTCTTACGGGATCAACAACTGGGTACGCAATTTTTTCATGGCAGATTATGATACCTTTGAAAAAGGGGCGTTGGTTGTTTTTAACGAAGCGCAATTCAAGAACCAATGGAAAAATCATCGTGTCATGCGCAACTGGAACCAGTTGAAACAAAGCTATGATCTTGACACACTTCGAACATTAACCGGTAATTGGCAGATCTATCGCATCCGATAAGCACATAGCGATCATTACGCCAGGGTTTGCGGCTAACGAGCAGGATACAACATGTATTACTGCATTGTGGATTTTTGTGCGTGAATTACACCTGCGCGGAATTGCTGTCACCATTTTTGCGCTTCATTATCCTTATAAAGATGAAGCTTACTTATGGCACGGAATTCCTATCATTCCACTCAATGGAAGAAACCGGTTTTTGCAGCGAAAATTGTTGCTCCCTGTGAAATTGAAGCGCTCATTTCGAAAACGGCATCAGACACAATCGTTTACCCATATTCACACATTTTGGCTCGGAGAAGCAACGTATTTGGGAATGCAATTGGCTAAACAACACAAACTTCCTGTCATCGCTACTGCCATGGGGCAGGACGTGCTTAAAGAAAACAAATACCTGAAACGCATTGTTCCTGAGTCACTAAAAGCGGTGATCACACTTTCGGTTTTTCATCGCGATCAATTGGCTAAAAGTACCGGTTGGCCATCGACGATTATTCCTTTTGGATTACCGGAAACGGAAACGGTAACCATTGCCAAAACCATTGATTTGATTGGAATCGGGAATTTGATTCCGTTGAAAAACTTTGGGTATTTCATTGAAATTTGCGGTAGGTTGGTATCTGACCATCCCAATCTGCAAGCCGAAATAATTGGCGTGGGTAGTGAGCAAGAACGTTTGCAGGAGCAAATTGAAACGCTGGGTTTGTCAAACAACGTACAATTGGTTGGGCTTTGTTCCTACGAAGAAACCCAGCTGCGACTTGCCGCGTCGAAAGTACTGCTGCATCCTTCTTCTTTCGAAGGCTTCGGAATGATCTTCGTGGAAGCGTTGGCGTTGCAGGTACATGTTGTAGCTAACAGGGTTGGAATTGCGTATGAACATACTGATATTCATGAACTCACAGGCAATGCAGATGTTGATAGCGCGGTGATTGTCAAATTGCTAACGGAATCGCTCCCTGAATCGGAAATGTATGCGATTGCGACGACGGTTGATAGGTATTTGGATATTTACAATGCCTGATTGCTTATTGGTCAAGTTAAGTTCGTACTTTTACTTCGAATCTAGAACCGGCTTACCATGAATCCTGTAAAAAATATCTTTTCTGCACTTCTACTCTTTTTATTACTGCCGGTAATGGATGTTTCCGGACAAATAGAAGCAGGAAAACGTCTTGAATTTGAATTGCGTGAAGGTTATGAAAACTTTGATTTAGCTCAATTTCGGGAAAATGGCATATTGGTGTTTTATCATGCCGAAAAGTCAGTTAAAGATAACCTCACATGGAAAGTTGATCATTATTCAACAGATTTGGAAATAGTTGACAGCAAGGAAATAATCATTTCGGAGGATTATAGATTACAAAAAACGGTACAAGACGACCTTTACTTATACCTCTTTTTTTTACATCACAGTGATGAATATTTATTTGTTCGGGTCAACTCAAAAACACTTGAAGTAGAGCGAATGGAAGGTTTACTTCCGGAAAAGACCTTTTCTAAGGAAATTACTGTTATTGATAACAAAGTGATTGTCTATTGTACATCTAAAAAATCAAAAATGCTTAGAGTTCTGGATTTCAAATCCGGTGCTGAAAACGATGTAGCTTTTAGCATCGAAGAATATGAGCCGAACGATGTTTCTTTGTTGAATATACAAGTTGATGATGATAGTCAGGAATTGTATTTTTTCTTTAATGCTAAGTTCGAAAAGAGTTATCAGTTATATGTAATGCGTTTTAATGACGAAGCAGAACTTCAGGAAAAAATCAATTTAAGTGAAGATTCACCGTGGGTATTTAGCACAATCTCGGGTACATTTTTAGCTGAGGGAGAGTATATGTTTACCGGTACCTATTCTGAAAAATCGACCGATAAGTCAGAGGGTATTTTTATTTGCAAAACAACCAACGGTAAAAAGGATTTTCACAAGTTTTATAACTTTTTGGAGTTTGAAGAGTTTTTAAGCTATCTACCTGAAAAAGAACAGGATAAAATTGAAAAAAGAAAAAACAAAAAGGAGGATCAAGGAGAAGAGCTTAAATTAAATTACCTTATGCTATCACACAATGTACGCTTTATAGATGGGAAGTATATTTACATTGGTGAAGCGTATTATCCTACTTACAATACCTATTCTAGTACGAATTCCAGCGGACTGACTACCACTACGGTAGTGTTTGCCGGTTATTTTTATACGCACGCAACTGTTGCCGGCTTTGATGAAGAAGGTGAAAAATTGTGGGACAAGACTTTTGAAATAAAACCGAAAGTGAAACCGTTTACACTTAGCGAAATGGTTCAGGTTACACAAAATAGTCCAACAGAACTAGGATTGATGTTTGCATCGGGTGACAGTGTTGAATCAAAAGCAATAAATACGTATGGAGAGGTGGTTAGGGATCGAAGTGTTAAAATGATTGCAAAAAGCGATGGTGATGATCAGACAAAATGGACTTATAGCGCTTTAACTTATTGGTATGATAACTTCTTTTTGGCTCATGGTTCTCAACTAATCAAAAACATCGAAGAGAAAGGAGAACGGGGCAAACGAAGACGCCAGGTTTACTTCATTAATAAGATTTCTTATAGTTTTTAGTCGTCTTTCTTAATCACCACCCAAGGAAAAGGAGAATCATTTTTCAATAGCTTAAACAATCGGTTTGGCCGATAATGAACGCTATAATTCTTCGGAAGATCATCCCACGTTAAATGAAAATAATAGCCTTGCGCAGCCGGTTCCTGTTGCTCGTTGAAGTAATTGGCAGTGCGTTCTTTTGCGCCCTTTTGATCGGTCGATTTGTAAATCGGGCTGTCTAATAAGTGGATTTCCCCACCGGGTTTTAGTAACCGAAACAGGCTGTTCCAAAATGCTTCAGTTGGTTCAAAATATTGGATGCTGGCATTGAACGTAATGCAATCGAATTGTGCTTCGGGTAACAGTTCAAGATCGTTGCAGCAGACAAATTTTATTAATTCATTTCCAAAACAGCGGGCGGCTTGTTCAAGTTCTTCGGTTCCCACATCAACGCCAATTATTTCAGAAGTAAAAGGAGCCATCCTTGCCGTAAACCACCCGTTTCCACAACCGATGTCCACTACTGACGGTTTGTTTTTCGTTGCCAGAAATGCACAAAAGCGTTCCTGTGTTTTTCGACGCATGTTCCATTCCCGTGCATGTGGATGTGTTTTCGGAACCAACGGAAGCTGTCGCACAAAAGCATCATCGTGAACACGTTGTTCTTTGGTTCGAAGCCGAATATAGACTTCTTCGAAAGCTGTTTTCGGGGGTGTAAGGTAATGCACACCATTTTTCGGTTCTGGCAGATAAGGGTGCATCATTTGTTCCATTTCATAAGTGCCAGTGCCACCTTGCTTTTAAGACGGTGTTTGAGCGATTGATCACGATGCGCCAGCCAGCCGTTTACGAGGTAACGGATCGAATAATTGTAAAACTTGTCGGAATACGGCAGCGAAAACCGGATATCGCGATCAGTACTTTTTTGCCAGTCCAAAACGGTTGTGATCTCATCTTCTATTTCGGCATATAAACCCGTTCCTTTGATCGGATAAGCTTTGGTAATGGTGAGCAAATGCGGATTACAGGCTTTGATGTGTTCCATCGTTTGCTGAATATCTTCGAGCTCTTCACCCGGATATCCAACCATGATAAATGTACCGGCTTCCATTCCCAAAGCACGGGTTTGCTGCATGGTTGTTTGCACGGTTTCCAACGAAACCCGTCTGTCCATGCGATCAATAACGCGTTGAGAACCGCTTTCAGCTCCAATCCAGATGCGGAAACAACCCATTTCTTTCAGTTGCTGTAAAACGGTGTCATTCAGACGTTCGGCACGCGTGATGCATTCAAAGTCGATGATGAGATTATGCTGTTTAAATTCGGCGTGCAAATCGGCGATCCATTTATGGCTTACGGTAAATACGTCATCGACAAACCATAACGCTTCTACATCGAAACGGGCTTTTAAATCGAGAATTTCAGCGACCACGTGTTTGGGATCGTTGCGTCGGTAACTTTGTCCGTATACGGCCGTGCTGCACCATTTGCAGGTATATGGACAACCGCGCTGCGTACTGATATTGAGCGTGCGTTTGCCGTGGTGCTTTTTCCAGACATCGAGGTATTTTTCAATCGGAATGGAACCGCGGTCGGGAAAAGGAAGCGTTTCCAGTTCCTTGATTTTAGTCCGGGCTTCGTTGCACACAATTTCCCCGTTATCCGTTTTGTAAGCAATTCCCTGGATTTCTGAAACAGGAAGTTGCTGTTCAATAGCATTGCTCAGTTCCAGAACGGTTTGTTCGCCTTCACCGGAAATGGTGAAATCGAAACCAGCGTTGAGGTAATGCTCAATATTGTAGGTTACGTCAGGGCCGCCAACAATTGTGACTGTTTCAGGAAGTTCTGACTTGAGCCAGGTGTTGAGTTCCAGTACGTTCAGCTTGGTCATCAGGTTCGAATAAAAAGCAACCAGTTGAGGCTGAAGTTCCATCAATTCGGCTTTCCAATCGGCCTTCGTTAAAAAAGTGCTGTCGACAATCGTCACATCTTTTCCGGCGGCTTTGAGATAAGAGCTGATATACAACAATCCCAGCGTGGGATAGGGACGCATGATCTCCAATTCTTTCGAATCGTCAGCCAAAAAATATCCGTGTGTCAAAACCAGTTTCATCCGTCGTGTCAACGCTTTTTTAAACTTAAGAAATAATGGTCGGACCGGTTGGCGAAAAATGAAAAAGAAAATCGCTTCTCCAACCAAATCAGCAAACGAAGGGCGCGCGGTCTTTTGGTGAAAAACGGCACCATATAAGAAGGTGGAATAAACAAACCGACAGGTCGCAACAATTCAACATCAAAATACGGATTCGCCAATCGGATAATTTCTTTCGGTGAATAATACCAGGTTGGAACCGCTGTATCGTTGACCATCACGTTTATAGCTTCGGTTGTGTTTCGACGATTTCTATTGCTGAATCGGCCTTTCAATGTCAGATACCAGCGATCCCAGGTTGTTTTTTTACCCATGATCACACAGATCAGCCGTTCGTTGGTCGCCAGTAAATCACTTGTTTTTTGAAAGAACTGTTCCAGATCGGCTTTGGGTAAGCAATTTAATCCGCCGAAGTCGGAGAAAATTGTTTGCGGTTCGTTATTGAGTTGGTCTAATTCCAACAGATTCAATACACGAAAATCGATCTCAGGAAACTTGGATTGTGCTTCCGAAATCATCTTAGGTGACAAATCCGAAGCGATGACAGAATAACCGTTTTCGTGCCAGCGTTTAGCATCTTCTCCGGTTCCGCAATTCACTTCCAGCACGGCAGAGCCTTCTCTGATCGGAAGCTGCCCAAGGTAATACCAAACCCTTTCACGCTGGGCTTTCCCAACCGATGTGTGTGTGAAACTCCGGTCGTAATCGCTCGCCGCTGCATCAAAACTGGCCTTCATCTAATACAGTTTTAGTTTCAGCAATGTGGCAAATGCGGCATTGTACGGCACCAGGAAAGCGTAACGCCACGAAGTAGCGTGCGAAGTTTTTTTCCACTTATTGATTCCCTGACGCGTGCGAAATGAATGGTGAACGTAACGCTGCAATTTGCGGTAAAAATCGGTGTGAAATGTTCCGGCAAACATCATGTCCAAATCGTCGGAATCTTTCCAATTCGATTTGTCGCCCATTTCCTGTTTGACGCGCTCGTAAAATTTCGTTCCCGGCAACGGATAAGAAACCGAAATCCCGATATCGTCCGGACGGTTATTGCGCACCATTTCAATGGTCGATTGAATGTCTTCTTTGGTTTCGCCCAGGTAACCGAATTGCAGGAAATATGCCACACGAGCACCCTTTTGCTGCAATAATTTCGTACTGCTGGTAATTTGTTCAATAGTAATGCCTTTGTCCATGGCATCCAGTATTTTCTGTGAACCGCTTTCAGCTCCCATCCATACTTCTTCCAAACCTGAGGCAACCAATTCTTCGATTGTTTTGTCGACCAGTAACAAATCGGCGCGACTTTGAATTTTGTAGTGAATGTGCAGTTTTTTCTCCTGGATGAGTTCGTTGAAACGCGTCACCCAGCCTGGTTTTAAACCGAAAATATCGTCTGTGATCCAAAAGTGGTTGACGCCGTAAGTTGTGGTGAGAAATTGCAATTCTTCCACTACTTTTTCGGGTGAACGCGAATTGTAACGATTGCCGTAAATCGGTTTGGCGCACCAGTTACATTTAAACGGACAACCGCGTGTGGTGCTGATATTGAGCGTAAACGGAAATTTTCCTGTAGCCCAGATTGCTTTGTAAGCTTGTATGTCGATGAGGTCCCAACGCGCCATCGGAAACACATCCAAGTCCTTTTCGTTAGCGCGCGGTGGGGATTTTACCAATCCGGTTTCATTGAGAAAACTGATTCCTTTAATATCGGAATACGACGCTGAATTGACAATCCGATCAACGCATTCAAGCAGTGTTTCTTCACCCTCACCGTGAATCACAATATCAGCACCTTGTTCATGGTAGAGTGGAGCATGATCGGTAGAATCGGAACTGGAAACCAATACGGTTGCGCCGATTTTTTTGGCCGATTTAATGAGTTCGAAACAAGCTTCACGCATATTGGTGAGGCACATTTTAGTCAGGTAATTGAATCCGTCGTCGTAAATGACCACAATCTCAGGATTCATTGCTTTCATTGATTCAATGCACTTTCCCGGGCCGGGATCAAGCGCTACATCGTAAAAACTAACCGGTCCGTGCATTTGATCTAAGTTTGCCAATGCCGTAATGGTTGCCAATGGCGGGTAGGGCGTTTTGTTACGCCACTGTTTGTGGTCTAGCTGATAGAAATAACTGTGCGTTAAAAATATCCGTTTCATAGTTCGATTCCTTCGCTTTGCAATTGGCTTTTCATCCGTGTTTGATATTCCCGGATCAGTTCATGATGCCTGCTGAGCACCTTTGTTTGGAAATCACTCGGATGATGTTTTGAAATGTACCTTCTGGTTTTTAAAGTTAATTCAAACTTTTCGGTTTGAAAATAGCTGAATTTTTTCTTCCACCGACGAAAGGTAATATTCATACATCGTTTATCGGCCCATTCGCCCAAACGACCTTTAAGTGTTAGGGAGATTAATGAACTCAGCCACGGTTTGTTCTCCTCAGAAAGAATAACTGACGAAAACGGTTTGCCGGGAAAGTAGGAGTACACCCATTGATTCGCCATATGAAATTCCGTAAGTACATCGCCTACAACAGGAATCAAACTGTGAATTTCCGTGGCCGTGAAGAGGTTTTTTTCTTCAATTTCAAGGTTCTTGTCATCGATGAAATAATTGACGCAGAAAAATTTTTTCGAGTTGAACAAAAAGAGCTTCTTGTAAAGTATGAGCAATGTTCGTGCAATCCACAAACGATTATGTTGGGTAATGATAAAAAAATCGAAATCGCCGTCCTGGTGCAAAATACCTTTCGACAGTGAACCAGAAATACCTACACCTTTCACAAAGGGGAATCGTTGAATGAACCGACCCGTTTTCAATGCTTTTTCATGCAATTTCCGGGCGCGTTCCATTCCTTTTTGGCGCCGTTCCACTTTGTTTTCGGGATCGAACACACCATAAAAACCGTCCTGCTCGAAAATCAGTCCCGACGCTACCAAAGCTGACAATAAATCATGTGTTTTTACTGATTCAGAATGAATGCTGGCACTAATTTCCTGTGTGGTCAACGGATGCTGAAATACTTCACTGTAAAGTAGCCGTTCTAAAACCTGCTTTTTAAGAGAAGAATGAAACACCATATTACTTTAATACTATATTGTTCAATGACGTGTTGGCTAAAGTAAGAGTTTTCAGGACAACCAAATAACAGAATGTGGATAATGTGGCTATCAGGTAATGAAGCAGGGTTTTCAGTTAGTGATTGAGTGAAAACCGGATAAGCAAAAAACCCGTTATCCGCCTGAGGCGGACAACGGGTTTTGATATCGTTGAATTGTTGCTTAGAACAAGATTCCGATTTTCAATACGATTTGTTTTTGTTTTGCGGCGAACGTTAAGTAATCGTTTGTTCCGGCGATATTTTGGAACATTGTCATGTCACGTTCTTTGTCGTCACCAGTGACTGCCTCACCGAAGTGAACAGGTGTTAAACCGTAGTAAAAACCTAGTTCTGCAAACAATGATGTGTTCCCGGTAAAGTTCCATTCTGCACCTGCAGCCAAACCGATGGTAGAACGCAGGAAGAACATATCTCCTTTTGCTTTCATATTCGTGTTTTCAGCAGCAACAGGAGTTCCCATCAATGAATCTCCGGTCAGATTAAATCCTTTGTCGTTAATTGTGCTCGACAATACAAAACTGGTACGAGCTCCGAATTTTCCATAGTAACGAAAATCACCGATCATATTAGTGCGGAACAACAACATTGTTGGGATCGTACCGTAAATTGCTTTTTGTTTACGCTCCTGGAGGTTGTATAATTTTGCATCCGGATTGGCAGAAACGTCTTCTTTTTTAAGGATTTTACTATCAACATAGTGGTAGTAAACTTTGTCAGTTGCTACAACATCATATTTGAACGATTCGAAATCAAACTCCAAACCTGTAGAAAGTCCGATATTCGGCGTAAAGCTGAAGTTCACATTCATTCCGATGGAATTTTGAGCGCCAACCCCTAAACGTTCAATATTCTTTGTACCAGGTTTATTGAAGTTCATTCCTAGCTGGTAAGCAAGTCCCATTTGAACTTTCTTCGTAGCCACCGCATCCTGAGCATTAAGTGACAAGGCAAAACCTGCGCAAACAAGTGATAATAGTATTTTTTTCATATATCGATAGTAATGATGCGACAAATATAAACTGTTTCAATGAAATCAGAATGATTATTTTTGAGGCAGTTAATAAATCGTACATGAAGGTTTTCCGTTGGTTGGTTATAACGAGTGTTTTGCTGTTTGTGGCGGCTTGCTCGCACGATCCGTTTGATGTGAGCACAGAAGGTGTTTCGGTTCCGCTAAAACACACCAATCTTGATTCACTGATCCGCAGCACAGATAGTACTCATTTGCTTGCTGTATTGATGGAGCAGCGCGTCAGGACACCGGATATCATTGATTATCAACTGGGGTATTGTTTTGGGGTAGGAAGTGTGATGGACCCGATGGTGGTTCGGGATATTGAAACGTACCGGAACAATAGTTATATCAAACGATTGGAAAAACGAATCGGGGAAAAGTTTCCGAAACTAAGCGAGCGAACACAAAAAATCTCTGATGCGTTTGTACAATTGAAAGCGCATTTACCGAAGGAGAAATTTCCGCGGGAAATCGTTTACATCAATTCCAGTTTCCAGAGCAGCGCTTTTTGTACGGATAACGAAATTGCAATTGGGCTGGAACGTTACCTGGGAGCCAAAACAGACGTAATTGCCGAGCTTCCGACACAGGATTTTTTCCCGTGGATCAAAGAAAAAATGGATCCGCAATACCTGGAACGCGATGCCGTTACCGCCTGGATCATGACACACCTTGTGGATGAAAAAGAAGGCGCCAATAACATTGAGGCAATGATTCGCTGGGGAAAGATCATTTACCTGACAGAAGCTGCTTTTCCCGACATGCCGAAACATTGGATCATGCGTTACAAGGAAAGTGAATACAACTGGGCTATTGAAAACGAACGCGCTTTCTGGGATTATCTGGTCGATGAAAAACTGTTGTTTGAAACCAGTGAGCGTACCCAGGCCAACTTGCTCAATGACGCGCCTTTCACGACAGGATTACCGGAAAAAGGACCGGACAGGCTCGGACAATTCCTTGGCTGGCGAATCATGCAGAGCTACATGGAACAATATGAACTAACTTTGCAGGAATTAATGGCGAAACCGTATACCGAATTGTTGCAGGAGTATGAGATCACCGAATAACAAAACAATACCGAAGAAAACACACATACAAATGGACGAAAAAATCGTAAAAAAATCGAGTATCGAAATTGAAGTTGGACTCAATGCCAACAACCTTCCGTTAAACATGCGCTGGTCGGCAAGCGATGGCAACGTTGACAAAGCACCTGCCCGTGCTTTTTTCCTGTCATTGTGGAATCCGGATGAAAAAAACACGATGAAAATCGATTTGTGGACCAATGAAATGACGGTTGAGGAAATGAAACAGTTTTTCCATCAAACTTTATTGACCATGGCTGATACGTTTGAAAAAGCCACAGGAGAAACTCGTATCACAGAAGATTTAAGAGATTATTGCTACCATTTTGCTGAGAAGATGGAAATCTTACCGGAATAGAACCATTACAATTGTGCGACTGGTCCACAATTAGCATTTTCTCCCGCGGATGAGCAGATGGCGCTCTCCCGCCTTTGGCAGAATCGCACTACAAAAGATTCCCACGAATGCACGAATTTTCTGCGCGCCTAACGGACGCGCTTTATGTTTGACGATACGTCTACGCTATAATTGTCAG
This sequence comes from Candidatus Fluviicola riflensis, assembly GCA_002243285.1. GTDB lineage: Bacteria > Bacteroidota > Bacteroidia > Flavobacteriales_D > Crocinitomicaceae > Fluviicola > Fluviicola riflensis. The sequence continues at coordinate 561,017 of CP022585.1, forward strand.
TGAGTCCGTTAGGCGAGCCATAATTCGTGCATTCGTGGGGAGCAAAAAAGCATCCGCCACAGGTGGATGCTAATATTAATATCTGTAGGAAACTACAATTCGCAATCTGATTGAACCACCGAGAACCAAAGCTCTGGCCGTTCAGGTTTTCCTGCCGTTACCGAAAGTTCCGGAAACCGCAGGCGCAATTTACCGCGCTTTAATTTGGAACATTGGGTTTCAATTTCTTTTCCGGTTTTGTAATCGTACCAAACCACTTTGTAGTTTTTTCCTTTTTCCAATCCTTCCACGTACAACGGTTTGTTGCCATCGTCCCATTTCATATCGCGCAACTCGTTAAACGGCGATTCAAACGTAACTTTTCCGCAGGCGTCTGAATTGCGTTTGGTGAAATAATTATACGAACGGTTTTTCACGTAACCAACAGCGCGGGTTTCATCCTGTGAGACATAATACTGGGTTTCTTTACCTTTCTTGCTGTCACGCTTCAAATGACGTTCGGCCTGACGGCCCTGCACCCAATATCCGTTGGTGTTGCTCAGTGTTCCGATCGTTTGTTCGCTGTTCATAAATTGCTGACAGGCAACCATAGTCGGCCAGGTAACTTCGTGTCCTTTATGCCAGCCAATCCAGGAGTTGAATCCTGCGAGTCCGGTGAAACCAAACGACATTATATCGAGGTATTGCTGAGCGAAATCACAGCATTCATCTACGCCATCACCGGCGCCACCTTCCGCAATCAGGATCGGTTTACCTGACTTTGCAGCAAGCGACGAGATCATTCTGGCCATCGAATTTTCATTCATGAGGAACATGTTGTTGTCTTCGCTTTTGGCAATTACCATTTTGTCAGGAGAAGCGGCATATGGGTTAAAGCTCACCACATCGATCAGCGGATGATAAATACTTTGATCAATAAATGTTTCGCCTTCGTAAAACTTGGCCGTGTAGATATCCACTCCAACCAGCTGGTTTGTATGCCCGAGTGTTTGCTTGATATAAGTCGCGATGCGTTCGTGGTAATTCTGAACGGCTTTTCGCACCGCCTGGCCCAATTCGTCATCTACCACAAATGGTTCTTCATGGCCGCTGAACTCATCTACATGCCAGGGCTCGCTGAGCATTTCAAACAAATACACACTGGTCGAATAACCGTAACGCGCAATATAATAACGGGTGCGCTGTTCGTGGTACCGTAGATCTTCTTCGTTGGTCAACATTTCGTGCGGCTGTTTGTTTTTACCATCAGCGTAACAATATGCAGGAAAAATATCCTGTTCGAAATACGCTTTATTGCTGTTATAATGCGACCAGTCCCAGTCGAACATATCGTAATTACCGTAATTCATTACGGGTTCCTGCTGCATGAGATTGAAATGGATATACACCCCGTTTTCCTCGCAGAATTCCAGTAAACGATCCTGTTCCCATGCATATGGCTGACGGTCGAAATAATTTCCTTTTTCCTCAAATTCCAGTAAAGACGACCATCCCGATTGCAGTACGCGGATAAATTTACCGCCCTGATTGTTGTAAGCTTCGATGTCTTTGTGATAGGTCATCCACTCGCTCAGTTTGGTTACTTTGTGCGTTTCTTTCGGAGAGAAATTATCCGGTTGGCCGGCAGCAGCAGTATGGTAATTGTTGACGTTTTTGGTCGGTGATGGAAAATTAACTCCAACAGGGAAAATCATTTTCCCATCCAATTGCAGGTTGCGATTGTTGGGGTGAACGGAAACAAATCCTTTGTTGTCGCTTTGCACAACAGTAAAACGAAGGTCGGAAAGCTCCTGCAATAGTGCTTCTTTCACCTTTACAGTAATCTCGCATGTCCAATAACCAGGCAATGGCGGCGAAAAACGAATCCGCATCGGGAATTGAGTCCCAACGTCTTTCCATGAATTACTTTTCGTATCGCGCTCGTACTCGCGGTAATAAAACCCTGGAATGACTTTCACTGTTCCGGTTTCAGGGTGCGTCATTGTGGCCTCCACGTCGAGTTCCCACTGCAAAAACGGGTTGATCTTTTCGGACTGAGCTACATTGGCTTTCGTGAGGAAATTGTTCACCCGCACGAGTATATGATTGGGCAATTTTACACCTACTTCCAATTTATTAAATTGTTTTACCTGCGTAAAATCCGTGTAATTCAGCAGTTTTGCCTCGGTCGAATTTGTCTGTGCCGATACGGTGACCGTCATGAGGCAAAGAGCCCAGAAACCCAATAATAGCTTATTCATTGTTGGTTTTATTAAGTTGATCGGTGATTTATTTCACTAAAGTCATTTCGTCGACCAAATGTTTCGCTCCGGCATATTTATCCATTACCCATAATACATAGCGAATATCCACCACGATATTGCGGCAGCGGCTCGGATCAAACAAATAATCACTCATCGTACTTTCCCATGACCGGTCAAAATTCAATCCCATCAAATGCCCGTCGGCGTTCAGTACCGGTGAACCGGAATTACCACCTGTTGTGTGATTGGATCCGGTAAAACAGACCCATAATTCGCCGTCCTGCGCGTAATCGCCGTAGTCTTTCTGTTGAAACAGTTCGGTCATGCGCGGCAATAATTCAAAATCAGGATTGGCGATCTGGTTCTTCGCGATGATTCCCGCAAGTGTGGTATGCGAGGTGTACATCATTCCGTCGGTTGGTGCGGAACCTTCCAGTTTTCCATAACTGATGCGTAGTGTAGAGTTCGCGTCAGACCACTGTTTCATGTCAGGGAACATCACGCGTTTTCCTTCTACGAACACTTTCAGTAAAGCGTCCATTTCGTCGGAATAAGCTACGACATTTGGACGAAGGCTTTTATGGAAAACCGACCAGCATTCCTTAAACAGGGTATAACCGGCATCTTTCTTCAATTTTTTAAAGGCATTTCCTTCAGATAATTTTTTCAGGAAGGCGACGTATTTTTCTTTGTTTACAAGAACGGATTTGGTATAAATCGCTTCTGATAAGCCAGGTTTTTGAGCACCAGCCACAGCATAAGAACCTTCTGCATATTTATTAAACTCAGCTGTTAACAGGTTGAAGATATCCTGATCTACTTTAGCATCATAATCTTTGAAAAAAGCGTCTGCTCCTTTGATGTAGTTATCGATCTTTTTTTGCAGTTCGCCACTTGCTTTGTACTTGTCGTAATTGGCTTCCAGATCTTCCAACACACGGGCGATTTTAAACATTTCAGGGCCTACCAGCAGGTATTCTATGTACAAGGTAAAATGAAATTCATAGGTGCTTTTTTCCTCCACCAATTTGTTCATCTTGTCAATCAATCCGGCATATTTATTCCATTCTTCTTTCGAATTGGCACGTTTTACGTATTCGGTTTCAAGCTCGATTTTTTTACCAACGGCATCCAATTGTTTCAGGCCGTCGATCTGACCGATGTTTTTCTTCCAGGCATTGGCAATACGCGCTTGTTTAGCCGAATATTGAATGCGGATCTGGTCGGAAGAGCGCATTGCTGCATCGATCACTGAAAGCGATTTGGTACGCATGGAAATTTCCATCGGACGTTGTTTGTCGACAATATATTTCAGGTTGCCCGAAGACAAATGTTGTTCGGTAAGTCCCGGAAAACCGTAAACCATGGTGAATTCACCTTCCTTCCTGTTTTTAAATGCAATTGGTAAATGGTGAAGTGGTGTATAAGGCACATTATCCGTGCTGTAAGCCGCCGGTTTGTTGTCTTTTCCAGCGTAGATCCGGAATACGGAGAAATCACCTGTATGACGCGGCCAAACCCAGTTGTCGGTGTCGCCACCAAACTTTCCGATTGAATTGGGTGGTGTTCCTACCAAACGCACATCCAAAAATACTTCTTTCACCATCAGGTAATAGCTGTTTCCATAATCGAAAGCCTGTACATCGGCCTGGTAGTGCGTACCGCGTTTTGCGTCGTCAATGAGTGTTTTCATATTTCCCGCCATGATTTCATTCAAGCGTGAAGCATCTGTAATTCCTGCTGTACCGAACAACATTGATTCAGTTACGTCGTCAATGCGAACGATACGCGTAGCGGTCAATCCCGGATTTGGCAATTCTTCCGCGTGATTTTTTGCCCAAAATCCGTATTTCAGGTAATCTTTTTCGAGTGACGAATGTGATTGCACCTGGCTGTAACCACAGTGATGGTTGGTAAGCAGCAATCCCTCTTTAGAAACCACTTCAGCCGTGCAGCCACCACCAAAATGCATGATCGCATCTTTGATTGATGATTGGTTGACATTGTAGATGTCGGAGGCCGAAAGGCGCATTCCCATTGCTTTCATGTCGGATTCAAACGCTTGAATCAATGACGGAATAAGCATTCCTTCCTCTGCGCGCGCAACGGAAGAAACCACAAGAAGAAAAAGAATCAGGTATTTTTTCATGAAATCGAATTTGTCCCAAATATACCAAAGACACCTCATACAAGGGTTGTCTACGTTGAACCTTTTTACGACTTTTGTGGCGATGGATTTTATAAGCTTGGTATTTCGGTTGGGAGTAGTGTTAGCTATTTTCAGTTTTATCTGGGGATTGCTGCGCCTCGGGCTCACTATTTTACGAGGAGGTACGCCACTTTCGTACCCTGTAAACCTGTCGTTGAAAATGATTCAGTATTTCATCATTGCAGATATTACAATCCTGTTCTGCGAAACAAAATCAGATTCATTACAACTCGACCTGGTGCTCTCCGGACTCATTTTGCTGATGTATTTCATCGGGAAAGTGCAAAACATGAAGACCAAATTGCAGTTTATCACTATTCAAACCCGTGGATTGAATGATGTCCACAAGCCGAATATGAACCTCGAGTTTGGAGTGATTGTTCTGAGTATGGGGCTTTTCATATTCCTGGCCATTAAACAGGAGTATGCCATAAATCCTGTTTCGACATGGTTTTACACCACCATTACCGACATTGAAAAAACACCCATTTTCGGATTCATTTTTAAGATTATCGGGTTTTTCTTTACGATCAATATGCTGCTGAAAATGTTCGCAGCGTTTACGATGTTGCTTTCAGGCAGGGCTTTCAATAAACCGAAAGACGATAACAACAATAATGGCCCGGATGATAATCCGTATCATTTTGATGATTATGAAGAAGTGAAATGATCTTACTTTTTTCTTTTTGTCTTGATACAAAAAGTAACAAAAAGGAAATTCTCCTGAAATCCCTAAAATCCCTGTACTCATAGATAACTCTAGGGGTTCAGCATTTTAGGGATAAATAAGGACTTAGATTGAATTAGAGGTATTAAGGCCATAGAATGCCTATTTTCGCCCCCTTTTTGGCCTCCCTGCAATGCCACAGCCCCCTATATTGCAGGAAAAACCAAAGGAAACATGAAACTTAGAATCAACTTTGCATTAAAGGCAGGTGTAACGGGTGAAATCCCTGTTCAGGCTATTATGACTTTCGGCCAAAAGGAAATTGACCGAATTACTGGTAAGACCGTTTACAAGCGTTTGCGATACTATACTGGTGTAAAAGTAAAGGCGGCAGAATGGAACAAACCTGAAAAGTTACCCTACAACAAAACAGCACAAACTGAACTGTTGCAACTTGAAAAGACCATTCAGGACGTTTTCAGCGTACAACTAGCCTTAAACGGTTTCGTAACCTGTGAAAGTCTGAAAGCTGCCCTAGATGAGAAATTAAAGGGTAAAAAACAAAAATCTGTGCAACGCATTCGTTTAACAGAATTCATTAAAGAGGAAATTATAAGTGATCCTGAAATGAAGCTTGGTACAAAGTACAGATATGACCAATTAATGAAATATATAACCGCCTTTGAAACCGTGTACGGTAAACCTGTGTACAATCATGAGTTTGACGACCGTGTTTTTCGGTTGTTCATGGCAGAAGTACGCCGTAAGAACGAACGCTATAACAGCGTAACAGGTTTTTATAAATACATGAAAGCAACGCTTAACAGGATTAAACGCACTTACAAAGTGCCTGTATTCAATCCGACCGAAGAACTTCCAAAGGCCGAAAAGCAAACAAACATAAAAGCGGCAAAGGTTTATCTAAAATTTGAGCAAATACAATGTGTTATTAAGCACAAGCCAAAAACAAAGCAGATGGAAAACGTAAGGTTGATATTCCTGACACTCTTATTCACTGGATGCCGTTATTCGGACGTTTTTAAAATCAAACCGGAAGGCCAATACAGCAAGACCGGTTTAAAATTCAGTTACGGCCAGTATATCAGCCAAAAAACGAACATTGCAGTCGTTGTGCCGATCTTGAAACCTCTAGCGGACGCAATAGCGGCAAACGGTGGTAAAACTGCCGATAAAATGCACTTACACGAGTTCAATCGCGCGTTGAAATCGCTTATTCGTGATTGTGGCCTGACGGAATCGGTAACGTTAATATATACGGATTCCTATGGGAATAAACAGTTTGAAGAAAAGCCGTTTTGCGACTTCGTAAGCTCACATACTGGGAGGCGGTCATTTGTATCGAACTTAATTAACCACATTCCCGATGCGATCCTTTCAAAAATAACCGGACACGAAACCGGAAACAGTGGTTCGAACATGATACAAGGCTATAACCATATAGAAGGGATTGATAGCGCGGTATTGTTTTATCGGACTCTTAGCAGGTTGCAAAGCATCGACAAAGAACACTTTATTTTCAAGTTGACATAAGTCATTAACTTAAACAAAAAAGCCCGTTAGATTAGTTTCTAACGGGCTTTTTGTTTTCAGTTGCTTTTCTTGGGTAAATCTGAAAAAATTGTGTTTTCAAATATTCTATAAATAATTTCGGTTGTAGTATATCCTCCCAATTCTATTTCTTGGTTCTTAGCATCATGGATATACTTTAAATGCAAAGTACCATGTCCCTTGCGGAAATTTAAAAATAGTTCTTCTGTATAATCGTAAATTCCAAGGTCTGCAAATTCATCAATAATTGCTTTGTTAAACTTCGAGGTTTCTCCCGGTCTATCATCATATCCAGTCATATTAAACCTTCTGTGCTCCTTTTTAAAAGTTTCACGGTCAACGTATCTTATTTGATCAGCTATTTCATTAAATGCTAATCGTTCACGAATGAATTTTTGAACCTCATTTTTCGATAAGGTTTTTATAGTTTCTATTGTCATTGTTTGATTTTTATTGTCCAATCGTTTCCTTAATAACATCGATTCCTAAATCCTCAAAAGCTTTCTTTGCTTTTGCTATAAAGCTATCCATTAGTTCATCTGTATAATCATCGACTAGATTCTCATTTATAAAATCGATCATGCTATTTAGTTCATCATTAAGAATTTTCTCCCCTACATTTGAAAGAGCGATTGCGTCGTCTAACATATTTTGGATACCTGAAAATAGTCCTTCGTGATTATTTGAAACAGGTAATTCATCAAATTTTGCTCTTGCTTTAGCTAGATGTTTTTCTAGCAAACTGTCCAATTTTTCCATGAGTGGTTTTAGATCAAATTTATTGAAAATTATTGTTTTAAATCGGTTGTTGATGTGTCTTTTATCAACAAAAAAAGCCCGGCAGAAAACTACCGAGCTTAAAAAAAATGATTCCGGTTCTACCGGTTCTGAGAAATGAAATCCTGAATTGCAATTTTAGAATAGCGGATTGTTCGCGTATTCATTCGAATGGGTTTTATAACATTGTCCTGCACCATTTTAAGAAACACATTCCGGCAAACTCTTAGTATTGTCCGCGCTTCTAAAAGGGTTAATAAATCGTCGTCCTGGGCGACGTGTTTTTGTTCCGGCTGAACCGCCATAGGGCGGTGGCGCAATTCATTCAATTCTACGCGCACCGCCTTTAGTTCGGTTTTGGTTTCGCTGAGATCAGCAGCAAGCGATTTAATCGCCATCTGCAAAAGTTCTGAGTCCATATTTGAGCGGGTTAATTATACGATTCTTTGAAAAAATCCATTTCAGCCCCAGCGTTAAATCTGCCGTACTGGCGAGCTTGTCCGATCTCAGGTATTTCGATTACTATATCAACATCATGCTGATAACCATTCGATCCCCTAAACGCTCCCTGTTTTGTGGTCTGAAAGATGAAAATAAACGACACTTTCGGATATTCGTCTCTGAGGTCGTCAAGGTCTTCGGCTGTCAAACCGAGCTTTGTAATACTGTCGAGAAATACAAAATCATACCGCGATAAATCAGCCGGAATAGAACCCGAATAATTGACTTCATACGCGCGGCTATGTTGCACTTTCTTTTGTAACGTACCGCTCAAATGTTCTTCACGGGCAACGTATAAAACTTCACCGTGATTTTTTGAAAGGTAGTCGGCAAACTCAATGCAAAGTGCGGATTTGCCGAACTTTGGACGACCGAACACCATGGCTGTAAAACCCTGAGTCGGATCGCCTATAAAGTCCAACCACTTACCACGAAATCCAAGTGTAGGAAAGTGCATTTGCGCAAGCTCACGACCACGAACAACGGTTGCGGGCTGATCGTCGTAATCGTCCCCGTCCCAATCGCCACCGTCCGAAAAACCATTTAAGCCGCTTATCCCTTCCACATCGTCAACGATTTCACCAAGCCCGTTTAGTTCACGGGACGGAACTTGCATAAAGCCGTCAACCTTGTTACGTTTTACAAAGTCATTGAGCCGCGCCAGAATATCGTTGATTTGATCGTGGTACGGGTCGCGCTTGCTCATTGATTTGTTTGTATAGGCGCGATCTATTCGGGTAATAAGCGTTTTGGCCCGTGCCACTTCGATACGTTTCCCCTGCATCGAAATGAAGGACTTAATAAACCGGATGGACGGTAAAAGGCGTTGTTTTCCTGCCAATGCTAAATACTCGCTTCTGCGTTGCTCGTCGATCCGAACAATGGTTGCACGGTACTTGTATGCTTTTGCAAGCAGTGCGATTAGTTCGTCCTGAATCTCGATAATTTGCTTTGCGTATTTCGAGGTTTTCCGGATGCGCTTTTCTGTTATTGCCCTTTGCAATGAGTTCAGAAATGATCGCAATTGTTCAGGCTTTTTAGATTTGCCATTCATCAAAACAAATCGTTTGATGAATCGCAATTCTTCGCTGATACGCTCGACTGAATCACCAGCGTATTTTTTAGCAAGCCGAACAAAAGGCACTTTCGGTTTTGGCTGTTTTACCGATGGTTTGCGTTTCTTCGGTGCGCTAATTTTGCGTGTCGATTTTACTGCTTTTTTGGTACTGGTCCGACGCACTGAAGGTGGCACGGGAAGTGCTTTCGTTTTTATAGCGTCTCCACCAAATACACGATTGAGACTCACAATAAACTTGTCGACTTTACCGCGAAAAATCGGATCATTGTCGTAGTCTGAAAGATCCCGCCAGTTTTTGGTCTTCTTTGTGTAGCTGTTGTACTGATTCAAAAGAATTCGACTCAGGCGGGATGCGTCCGCCTTTTTCATCTTGGCGGCAATATTTTGAAGGGTAATCATATCTAACGATTTAGAGGGTTATGAATTATTGTTTTTTCTGTGCTTGCTCTAATTGCTCGCGCAATCGGTGGTTATCATTTTGTAGTTGCTCAATTCGCTGCTGATCAACCACGGGTTCATCAGCGTACACCTTCCGGAGTACGCCATAATAGAACCCAAGTGAGCCGATAAAACCGATTACCGAAAGCATGAAATTGAGCTTATCGAAAGGAAATCGTTTTGCGCTCATGCTAGGAAGTTTGAGATTCAGACTCGCTACTCGAAATCAAATAGTAACCTCCGACAACAAGCCCTAGCAATACGCTTGCGATGGTGATTGTTTTTAGTTTACTTCGGTATTCCATCCGTTTGTCAACCAGTGTATAAGTGAATTTGTTCCCATGGTACTTGCGGTGAACTTCGGCGAGCTTTATGAAAAAATCATAGTCGTGAATGTTCTTAAAGACCTGGCAACCGGCTGACCATTTATCGACGGTATAGGATTCACCGTTTTTGCTCGCATGGTGGATATTGATACCGTACAAACCTTTCACGATCTTACCACTATTGAAGTCAAGAACAGCGTCGCGGTTGTAATCACGAACGACCCACATTGCACCAGTTTGAACAAGGGCTTTATACTGGCCTTTGTGAAGCCCGATAGAATGCGAATTTGGGTACTGTCCGGGATGCACGATTGCTGTTCCTTGCGGGTTCATCGGGTTTTTTAACCAAAATGTACCGGGATCAGTTGTGCAACGAAACACATAGTAAACCCATTTAGCGCGTTTTGCCGTTCCGATGTTCATAAAGGCGTGCATTTCGTCGTCGAACGAATTAGGCACACTGCTATTTGCCCTGAATCCCCAAATGTTGAGGTAAAAGGGTTGTTTGAAAATGGTGAACCCCTTTTCACGTGCGAGTTTTTTGATCTGTCTAATCATGGTATTTGATTTGGGTGGTATTGATGTAAAGCTGTTTTCCGTCGAGCGTTTGAAACTCGGTCAGGCCATTACGGGCGCTAATGAATGTGCCGATAATTGTTGCGCGTGGAACGATCATAAACTTGCCCGTTGCATTCCAGACTTTCGCCCGTTCGATGGTGATAAGCCGACCGGATGGTGCGCCCGAAAGCCCAGCCAAAGCCCATTTATCATTTCGCCATTTCAGACCAATAGTATAAAGCTGCGCACGGTATTTATTACGCTCAGGATTAACAGGAAAAACGCGATCTAAAGCTGTTGGAATTGTCGCTTTGTTGTAGTTGCCAACGTTGCGGTTTTTGAACTTCTCATTTACTTGGATATAGTTCAGAATCCCTTTGATTTTGGACAGTGCGCGAATAGTTCCCATTACGTCGTTGATCTCTAAAGCCCTTTCAAGGTCTAAAGCGATTTGGGCGTGTTGTACCGCTGGCTTTTTCTCGTCTTTCTCTTTCTTGTCGTCCTTTTTGTCGCTTTCTGAATCCTGTTTTTTACCGTAGGTTCCGGCGGTAATCTTCGCAAGAATCTGAACGTCGATAGTTGAAGGAAGTCCATTCGCCTTTAGCGCGTCCCGCGTTTGGTTGCCCCAATCACCGTCAACGCTAATTTTTGCTCCGTAATGCTTATTTAAAGCGGTTTGCAGGTCGCGCACCGTTGTACCCTTGCTGCCATATTTGAGCGGAAAAACATTGTAAGCAATTGCTGGCTTTTTAGGCTTTGAACTCCCTGAGGGTTTACTTGCTGTTGAACTTGCCGCTGGAGCAGGTAAAGCAGCACCCGAAGCAATCAGATCGTCGATGTCTTCGCCTAGATTTTTCTTACTGTCATGTTTAATTTTGTTATACAGCAGATAACCGCCAACTACGGCAACAACACCGCCACCCACCCAAAGCAGGACTTTTGTTTTTTGTTCCATGATATTTACTTTTTTGGTTTTTTTTTCAGTTCTGCGCGCCAGTCCCACGACCAATCGAGGTCACCGTCTAAGTCAGTCCACAGACTGACCCCGTACATTTTTTTGTACTTCGCTGCTGTGTTGTAAAATGCCTGTTGATTTGGGAATTCCTGAAATACAGCTTCGATTGCTTCTTCGTCGGTCGCGGGCATAAATCCGAACCATGTCAAACTCATTGCTGCGTGTAGTCGTTTTGCCCACCCTTCGGGATCGTAAACTTTTGGCGCTACACCGCTTTTTGATGTTTGCGGTTTCGCGTTCTTAATCGCTAACATTTCCTCGTATTCGGTTTTGGTCAACTCGTCGGCTAAATCGTGTATCAGGTTTGCACCTTCGTACTGCGTTTTATAGGAGTTCTGCACCTTTTCGAAATCGGTTTTTGATGGAATTGCACGCATCGTTTGCCGCACAAGCGGCACGTCAGTACCCCACCATCCATCGTTATCGAATGCCTGTCTAAACTGTTTCGCCCATGTGGAATGTTTGTCCTTTCCGAACGATTTGTTTTCCTCAGCTCGTGCGCGAACTTTTTTTACTTTCCGGTCTATTAGCCAAATTGCTCCGGCTGCACATACACCAACAATTCCCAAAGCGATCCACTTAGCGAACCGCGACCGATCTTCATCTTTGAGCGACCGCCAAACGCCTTTTTTCTCGTTTCCATTGGAAACAACAATTTGGGTCGGCTGCGATTGCGTCGAAGGAAGGGGAACGGGCGGGGAATTGTTGAGGTATCGCACCGGAAGATTGTCCGTTGCGTTATCCATGATTTAGGTGATTGAAGGGTTATTAAATTCCGAGAAACTTTTTAGCAAAATTGATTTTTGCAGGGTCGTTCTGAACGACATTCGCAAGCGCGGTGAGCGTTTTTGCGTCGAGTGATCCGGCAAAGATTGCAAGCGCTTGGGCTTTGTCGTGGGCTTCCTTTTGGGATGCTGCCGGAATGCTGATTGAAAATTTATACTTATCCATTGTCATTGATTTTATTGGCGATTACTGAGTGAAATTCTGAGTGCAATTCGGGATGTTCAGCTAAAAGGTTCATAGCCTGTACAGCCCGTTCCAGCTCATCTTCCGAATACTTGGCTTTCATTTCTTCGAACTTTTTATCAAGTTCCGATAGTTCACTTTCGGGTACGATTTCGACCTCGATGGGCTGTGGTGACGGTGGTAGCCCCTCGACAGGAACACCACCCGATGCACCCATCTTTGCTGCGAGAAATGGCCCGAACATCTCAACGCCTGTCTTTAGGAGTTCGCGCGTTTCGCTTTTGCCGTTTGTCCTGCTTTCCTCCTCTAGCTTTTTGTATTTCTTCAATTTCTTGCGAAGCGCTGCGTTTTCTTCCTCCAACCGTGCGTTATCTTTTTCCAATGCCCTGATTTCGCTTTGCTGACGCTCGCGGGTTACTGCGTCGTTGATCTTTTCACCGATTTCAACCGCTCCGAGTTGCGGCACACCTTGCAGGGTTGCAGTGGGAGTAGCGGAAACTAGTAATCTGAATGTATTACAGTTGGGCGATTCACCAAAATAGGTTCTTAGTTCAACACACCTTGTTTGAGGGTAAACAAAAGCCATATAGTTATCAAACTTTTCAGTGTCGGTTGTCTTTTTCACCACTATCATTCCGTCAACATGGATTGAAAAATATTGTGATTCTCCCTCGTCGGCAGACATTTCTAAAATCTGCTTCATCCGCTCCATGCGTTCGGGGCTGTACGTGTCTAGTTGCGTCCGGCTTTTATTACCTCGCGGGACGTGTGTTTCTTCGTATTCTTCCATGATTTAAGGGATTTTATTAATGGCGATCACTTGCAGGAATTTCACCTGAATGGGATTCTTAATATTCTGATTTTCGATTGTGATCCGACCACTGAAAACATACTGCATTTCAGCTATCGCACTGTTTTTTATATCGTAGATTCCTGAGTGAGAATTAACCCGCGTATCGGGATCGGGAACAAGCAAAATAAAAGTGTCGTTATGGTCTTTCAATTCCAGTTTCTTTAATGAAGGAATCTGGAAATGGCGATAGCGAAACAGGTAGTCCGTAATACCGAGTTCGTGCATTTTGGCGCGTGCTATCTCGGTGGCTAAACTCTCAGTCATATCTCAACAGTTAAGTAAACATTTACTGTATAGATTTCGTCGAAAGCACCTGCCGTGAGATCGGTATAAAATCCTTCAATGAGGGTAACAAAACCGTGAACCAAAATCGAGAAATGCTTGTATTTTGTTCCTTCCGTCCAATGTGTATTAGCCGATACCTGTGTTATTTGTTGGATCGGTGCGTAACCTTGGATATTCATTTCATCGAATGGTCGCCTCACTATATCGCAGTAGAATGTACCGCGTCTTTCGGGGATAGTCAACCAAATAGAACCTACATCCTGCGTTGAAGTCGATCCCGCTGACCCCATACAATGAACCGCGATTTGTTCAATACGCTTCGTATTACGAGGTAACCGAATTTGAAAACTGATCTTCTCGTTTGCAAGTCTTACCTCAATCGGGTGAATGATTGTCTTTTTCATGGCGTGGGGTTTCTGATTTTTCCACTATCGAAAAGGCGTAGATTGTCACGCGATAGGGTGTAAAAACTGCCGAAACGTGGTTGCTGTCCGTGTAGACAATATCGAGTTTCCCGTTTCCTGTTGGAAGTTCACCCAGCGTGATCATTCTGCGATCCGGCTCACAGTTCAAACCCGACATTAACAATTTGGATTCGAACCCTTCGGGGAATAACTCAATGTCGTTTAGCTGAATCTTTTGACTACCTCGGTAAAACAGTAGTTCGTCACGGTCGGAAGTTATGAGAATCCCGACAAGAAAATTCGCGTTCTTGTCTAGCTCGAATTCCCCTTTGAAAGTATCACCGGATGCAGTTATCGAAATGTCAAAACGTTCTTTGATAATATGGCGTTTAAAACTCATGACTAATTAGAATTGAATGAAAAAAAGGAATCGGTAGCGGTGCAAACTGCTACCGATTCTGATTTAGTAGTTACGGGGTGGTCATTGTCCCGTCAAGGGCAACATAAAGCCAAGTCTCAGCCGGAATACTGAACGACGTACCAAGCTCGACCGTAAACTCGATTAATTCCTCGTCGTTAATCACGCGTGGGTTATCGAGTTTATAATATCCGAGCGGAATGGTCATATCGTTGTCCGTTGCAAAACGCCTGATACTTTGGTTTTCCGGAATCAGCTGCTTGCGGTTTGCTTTCAATGAAAATTCACCGTTGACAATTGCCGGAACAGTTACCACACTTCGGAAATTGATTGTTTTGTAACCTTCCGCGTTGGTAATGTCAGGATTCTGACCTGCCAGCAGGTAAATACCCGACACAAGGAACACCGTGTTTTTGGGAAGCTTCGCATTGGAAATGTTACGTACACCGACCTCTTTATCGTCTTGCGATTCAAACAGTTTGATTGTTTTACTGTTCACTTTCTTGATGGAATAAATGGTGTAATCCGAAAGCCGGATTGAACCCTTTTTCAATTCGTCTTTGACGTGATTCGGAAGCTGTTTAAAGTGCTTCTCCATTTCCCCGCGCGAGCGTCGGGATGGTGAGGTATTAGCCGACTGTACAACCTTTTTAAGCGCTAGGGCTTGTTGTACGGGATTTGCAGCTTTCATCATTTTGTTTACAGCGTCAAGGCCAAAAAGTTCGCCTGCGTTGTTGTACTCTGAATTAATTAAATCGTCGATCATGACAATAGATTTTTAGTCCCCGCCTAAGCGATGCCAGGCGGAGAGGTGGTTGTTAAAAAATTGGTGATTGTTTAGTAGTCCGACGGGTCGATTATCTCGTCGTCGTACAAGCCGTAGATTGCTTCGCCCGAAGGTTGTGCATTCTCGTAGTCGTAAAACTCACGCTCGGCTAGTTCGGCATCGAATCCACCCGCTGCCTGAGCGTTGAATTCGTCGAACATATCAAGCGCTGAAAGATCAATTGCCCCGACTGTTTCCGACTCATCAAACTCAGCCATTTTCGTGGCTGGCGCTCCGGCTGGCGGTGCGCTGTCCTTCTTCTTGAAAATCTTGTCGAGATAGTACGCTGAAAGCAATTCGTCTTTCACCGTTTTCAACCGGTCTTTCACGCCTTGGGTCGTTCCGGCAAGCCCGCTAACACCTGCCGCTTTCGCTGCTTTCGCGGCATTGTTGAAATCGACGTTTTTAGCGACACCGTAGGCGATAGCCGAAGCGCCCGTCATACGGAGCAACCCGCTGTGATCTTTGAAGTGATGCCCTGCCGCAATAAGTAGCAGACCGAAGGGAAGCGACCACAAGCCCGCAGCCCCGCCAATGGCAATTCCAACCGGAACACCTAGCACCGTATCAACAACTGATTTTAAGGCAGTGTTTCCGTAGTTTGTGCCGCCTGCCTCCTTCGCGTTATAAGACGCAACGAAGCCGGACAACCCGCCTCGGCTGCCTTGTTTTGGTTTCTTTGACATAATTGATTTTGATTGATGGTTAACGGAGCGTAACCCGCTTAACCCCGCTGGGGCTGCTCCCTTTCTTTGTTCTCTTTTTTCCGGGTTTTGCTAGAGGTGTACCCGAAAGGTTTTTCACTGCCGCTTCTTTGGCTTTCTTCGCTTTTTGAGCAGTGTAAGCCCAATAAAGAAGCCCAAGACCAGCAATTGCGATTCCAGCTGTTGCCAGTTTGTTGTCTTTAAACCATTGCAACATCCCTGTTTCTTTTGGGGGTGTGCTTTTGGTGTCGCCAGTTGCCGGAGCGGTTGAAGTTGGCAAAGTTTCCGGAATTGTCGCGGGCGTTTCGACTTTCGTCGGGGTTTCGCTCGTCTGTTCTTCTGCTTCTCTCACCATCGGTAAATAACTCGGATCGTCGTCTTCGGATAGCTCGGAAGCATCCATTACGTGTATCGCCTCGCCTGAGTCACTGCCATAGTCGGTTCCGGCACTGCTCGAACTCGATGCCTGTTCTTTGAGAACATCAGCACCTTGTTTTGTAAGCAGGTCAAATACCGGATTCGTCGGTAACTTGGTAGCGATTTCAGCGATGTTTTTAATACTCAACTTGCGGTCTTTTTCTTCCGCGTCGTTCGTATTGTCGCTAATCACTTCGGATTGTTCCTCGGCAGTTCCTTTTTTGAAAAGCGCACCGATTTTTTTGATAAACGCCATTATCGTACCGATTGCACCCGAAGCCGCTGCGATTGCCGCAACCGCGCTGCCGATTTCGCCAAAGCCATGAACAGCTGTTCCGTCTACGTCTTCGAACTCATCGAAGTACAACGAATGACCGACCATAGTTTGCAAATCGTCGTCGTCACTCACGTATTGGATTACTGCACCAAGGCCGTTTAGCGGCACTTTGCGATCTTTGTTCCCGTTGCCCTCCAAAATGGATTTTTTCAGGTTCTCAATCGTACCACCAGCACCGTAAAAAATACCTTCCAACTTTTTACGAACAGCAACAAGCTGATCGTAAGCATTGGGGTTCATATTGTTCTTTAGTGCCTGTTCCCGCGTCCAGTAAGAATAGCGCAATTTGGAAGCAACTTTACCAATATTGGCTTTCATGCTTGCGAGTACACCCGCACGTAATAAAGCCGTCACCGGATTGAGTTTGTTAACCTTGTTCGCTACGTTTTTGATCCGTTCTTTTAGCGGTGGTTTGTTCTCTTTTCGTTCTTCGCGTTTCTCTTGGCGTTCTTCTTTTTTGTCCTCGCGTTTTTCCTTACGTGCTGCTTTCTTTTCCTTGCGCTGTGCTTTACCTTCCAAACCTTCTAAATCGTCTTCGAGGTACGAAAACGCTTCGGCATCGCTGGGAAGATCCGGTAACATTGACAGGTCGAAATCTTCGCTGTCGTCTGAGTCAAAATCTTCCTCGTCGTCATCGTCGGGAAGACCATTTAAATACTGCAATTTCATAATGAAATCCTTTTTCTCTGTGTAGGGTACTTCGTAATTAAACTTGTGTACTACACAGTCCATTATTACTTCTTCGTTGCCGATCATTGCGACCGGATAGACGTGTTCAAAATCCTGGGCTTGGTACTTCGTTATCCGTATGACAAAAGGGATTCTGAGATTCGTCAGGATGCTGCCGATTATGACCGTCAGGCAATCGCAATCGACACCCTTTCTTCGGTCAGCCCACGTACGCGCAGGGTGGCGCACCTGTTCAACTCCAAATTCATCTTTTTCATACTGGATATGGCGAAAACACCAATTCCAAACATTCCGACACGTTTCTTTCAGGGTGGCGGCTTTCAGCAGGTCAGCGATACGCGTTGTCGAAGATGTTGATTTGGCGATCACTTCTTTCATTAGTCCGATAGTGTCGCCTAGCATCGCGTATTGTTTAACGTCGATAAATTCCCCTTTAGCCTTTTGGAACAGGTGGTTGTATTCCTGCCCTGATTCGATGGTGTGTTTGCCCGTTGTCATATCGCAAAATTCATTGCTTCGAAATACGGGAAACTTCCCACAGGCATAAATACCTGCGAAACGGTTTCAACTGTGATTTTCACCTTGTCTTTCGGGTCGGTGCTTTTGAGCCTGTCAATGAAAGCCGGAGCAATTGAAGCAAGGCCGAGCCATGGTATTAAAACCTTGGTTTCGATTTCGCCCGTTTCGCTAAACGGACGAATATAAATACGCCCTTCTTTGTCTCTGACAGGTTCGGGTATATCTATTAGCTTCATCGAACTACTCGCGAGCAGTTTACCGTCTACGATGAATTTGATTAACGGTGCGCTCATGCGCATAAATCCAGCGGTTGGGTTCTTGATGTTGTACCGGACATTAATGCTAATGCCTTGTAAAGTGATCTTGTCCTTTTTTGCCGTGGTTACAACGACGACTTTTTGTTCTGCACTTTTTAAGGATAGTAAATACTTCCCGACCAGAAACGCGCCGCCGCCGATGGCTACTAACGTTAGTACTTTCATTGATTTTGATTTTTGGTGGTGGTTTATTTCTCCGGTTCATCCTGCGTTTTTTTGTCGTGTTCCGGTTTGTGTTGTTCTAGGCGATAGACCCGCTTAACGAGGTCTTTAAAATCAGCGTGAACATCCTTAATAAAGTAAAGGGTTATACCTGCTAAAACGCTGTTTACAATTACTAATGTTTCCATGATTTAAGGTGATTTTCTTCAAAGGTGAAATGCTTTTTTAATTCGTGTTTTCAAAAGGCGGCACTGGTGGGAACTAGTGTCCGAAAGGGGACAAAAGTTCCGTTTCAAGTGCCGTTTTTTAGTTCGGGGAGTAGTGCATTTTGAAATAATCCGGCTGCTCGATTTCTTCTTCAATCTCAGTTAAGAGCTTTCCGAGTTCTTCATCGACCAGCGTTTTAACACGGATCATTAAAAACGACATTGTTAAGTGCATTTGATGTTCAGTTTTACCGTACTCCTGTGCAAGCACTTTAATACGTTTACGGTTTGCGATATGGTCGATTAACAAGCGTTTTTCAATATCGCGTAATTCTTGCCAAAATTCTTGGTCATTGGCGATCCACATTGTAAGGATCGCACCTGTATTTGCTTTCATGATTTAAGGGATTAAGAAATTAACGGAATGGATTGATATAGGCGACTATCTCGGCAAAATCTAAGAGGTGATAATCGCAGTATTCTTGTACGGTCAGTCGCTTTGTTTTTTTACCGAGCGCATCCCTGATGGATAGATGTTCTTTACGAGCCATTTTTTCAGAAAAGCCCGTAAGCATTTGGATTTCTTTGCAGGAAATAAATATCCCGTTCTTTAGGCGTTCCATGCTGTCAGGTATTTGATGTTTATGAAGCAAAGGAACAGCGGGAAAAATGCCCTCACAACCGCAGGGACGGGTAGCGGAGTGGGTTAGGAACTCACCGTGGAACGGTGTTTTTCAAGGAGGGACACCCCACCCCCGTGGAAAGCTGAAAGCCTCGATAAATCAGCAAAAACAGTGTTTTATTCAATCAAAATCGAACAAATACAAAAAATTAAAAAAAATGTAACTTTTCACCATTCTACACCGTCAAATACTAACATTACACCATGCTACACCATTCTACACAGTCAGCGAAAAATACAGTTTGAATCCTCGGAACACACCTTAGAAAGGTGATAGTTACATTAGAAGAAATACAGCTTGACAAACAAAAATGTGTTTGTAATTTGCTACAACCAACTCTTTTTAACAAATCACAACAAATAACTCGTGTAACGTAACACGATTTTAGTTTTAGTAACGTTAGAAATAGTAACCTCTTAATTCTTTGCTATGTCGTCCTCTCTTCACGACCGCCTCTTAACACCCACTGAGCTTGTAAGAAAATATCCGGCTGTTGAGCTTTTTTGTTGGACACCTTCGGTTGTCGGAGCGCTTTATAATTTCGGATTGATGCACGGCAAGCGTACCGAGAAAGCAAACATTTATGAAAGTAGTTTTATACAATTGGTAGGTTTGGCTAACCAAGTTGCAGCAAATCAAAAAGTGATTTTAAATACAGCGTTGTATGAAGTTTGGACACCACAGGAAATTATTAACGAATACCCCGAATTAATTCGGGTATGGTGTTGGGACGCTTCAACTATTGGCACAATTCTAAGTGCTAAGTTGCTGAACGGTAGTAAGCATAAAGAACACAGCGCACATATTCTATTACCTAGCTTTTGGGATTTGGTGAATTATGTGAACAAAATGAAAGATCAACAAAAGTTGAATTTGGGGAAATGAAAAAGCCCGCCTGATTGGGCGGGCTTCGAGATTGGAGCAACGTTTTATTTTGTTCTCTTTCTAAATTCTTCGATGGTCAAAAATTCAAATGATGACTGTTTCCCAGCCAATCTTAAAGCATCAATTTCAAATGATACTTCCGATTTAATCTTATCGTTGATTAAAGTTAAATGGTCATTCAATGCCGTAATGATCGCATCAACCGAATATAAGCCATTCCCTTTTTCGTTACCTAAATAGTCAGTCGCTTTTTGAGTAACGAACTCATTATCGGTACTTGTTAATTTCACAGGTTTTACGATGTTATTTTCAGTTAGGCTTGTGAACTTAATTGAATTAAGAATTTCGTGGTAAATATATCTTAGATCAGCATGTTCAGTGCTAAAACTAGGAATATTTTCATTAAGTACCTCTTTAAGCTCACTGCTATAAATGTTGTTATCAATCATTGTTATTTAAGTTTATTATTTAATTGGTTTTATCGGCTTTAGTGGTTTCAAAGGCTTCTGGGGTTGTAATGGCTTCAAAGGCTTTTGAGGTTGTATGGGCTTTAGTGGTTTCAATGGTTTTTGTGTCTTGGCTTCCGGCAGATTAACACGCCCTTTCCCCGATGGATTTCCGGTCTTAGCTGGTAATCCTGCATTTGGTTTTGGTGCTTGCATCTTTGCAGGTTTTTGAGTTTGCGCTGGCTTTTGCGCTTTTTGTTTCTCAGGAAGGTTTACGCGGTTCTTCCCCGACAGATTATCTGTTTTACTTGGCAATCCAGCATTCGTAGTTTTCTTTTTCATAGTGTTTTGTTTCAGTGAATAGTCATCGTGTTTCGCTGATTTTATAACGAATTTATGCAAAATGTGATAAAGTATGTGGCTTTAAACTATAATCCCGGTATTTAAACAGAAAATGTTTAATTTGTAAGTTGCTAATTTTAGTTTTTGAGACCAATAAAATGAAACCTGTTTACGCTATTCTGCCCTTATTCCTTCTACTGGCTATTAGTTCAACTGCTCAGGTAACAATGAAGGTTCTGAACCTATCGGATTCGACTGCAATAGTAGATGTGGTTTGCAGTAATACACAAACAAACGTGATAGCATTCACCAATGAAAAAGGCTTATTAGAGTTAAAAAGAAACAATAATTATGTATTGGTTCACCCGTCATTTTATTCATTGAAAATTGATAATCTCCAAAGAGATACAACCGTTTATCTAAAACCGTTGATAAGGGAAATTGAGGAAGTCGTAATTATTTCAATGTCTAACGAGAACCTATTTAAGTCATTCATTCAAAAATACCGTTCCGATTTAGCTAACAGTACCCGAAAAGGAATACTTTACTACAAAAACACCAATTGGTTTACTTATCAATACAAAAATGATCAAACCACTGATTCCGCTTTTTGTAGTATTGAAAACATACTGAATTTTGAATACACCGAAGCAAAAAAGAAAAGTGAAATCCTGTTTTCACCATTGAGTTTAAACAGATCTTGCAGCTCATTTTCATTACCTAAAAATTCAGATATTGAAACCGCTCAAATTCCTGGCTTTTCAAGGCTCGATTTCTCTCATTTCCTGAACGCGCTTTTTACCCAAGGTTCATATTTTGACAAAATAGGTTTTGACCACACACAAACGACTAAAAGAGAAGACACACTAAACAAGACAATTGAACTCAAATTTGTATCAGATGAATGCGAGAAAGTGGTAGTGATTTCGTCAATAGATTCTACCCTTATATCTTATCAATTCCGGTTCATTTCAAAAATGGGTAGTTATCACGTATACTACGCTACTTTTTCCAATCAGCAGGTGCAAACGCTCTATGAAGAAAAGGGGTATTTATTCAACTATGAAAAACAAAACCACCTTTTTAATTCTGTTCATTACGGCAACTTTGAAACGATGAACGAAATACAAGTGATGGATTCAAAACCCTTTGCTGAAATCATCAAAGATCAATCAACTGAAAATTCTGAAAATGAAACGGAGGTACTTTATCCGCTTTATAAAAAGCACTTAATTCCAATGAAATGAAAGACGGCTCAAAACCAATGCCCTGAACCGTCTTATTCACCACCACATAAATCAAAAAATAAGATCGTCACCACTTCCTGAGCTGTATAACTTCGATATAACAATTCAAAGCCAGTTCCTCCAACGACATAGTAGGAAATTCCAAAAACATTGTGCTGCTGTCCTCTACCATCTTGTCGTAAAACTCAATTATTTCATCCTTGTTTTTCGACTTGTCTAGTAAAAGCAAATCGTAAATTATACTGTTCAATTCAATCTTGCTACCAATATCATCTAATTGATTATTCGAATTTCTCAGTATGATGTTTGTTACAATGTCTTGCTTAATTAATCGTACTATCATTGCTTCATCGTTAATTATACGCGACAAAACGGTTTTGGTCTGATCTTCCGGAATTACTTCTTGCTTTACGATTTCAGAATGCTGAATATTACCCTGTTGTAAACAGGGCTTTTTCTTACCAAATAATCGGAAGAACCAATCGAATTTAATTAGCTGAAAGTGCATCTATTCTTAGTAGTTCAGTTATGACTTCATTCGTAATATTTACGCCGGTTGAATAAAGAGTGCTGTTCTCATCAATCACATAATTAAGCCCTTTCTTTGACGCAATAATGGCGATAGCATCTTTTACAGTTTTTAGCGTTTTTTCATTCATTGTTGCGCTCAAATTCTGCAACAGCGTACTTATTTCCTGTTCTCTGTTTTGAGCGTCTTGTTGCATCTTTTGCAATCGACTTTCGTCGTACTGGTTCATCGCTTCTGATTGTGTGGGTTTGCGGGTCAAATATTCATTGTAGGCTTTTTCGAGTTGCGTTTCCAACTCTTTTAATTCTTGTTCCCCTTTTTGAGAAAGTTCGTTTATTTCATTAATGGCTTTTATGCGTGATGGTATTGTGTCAATAAGAGTTTGCGTATTTACATGCGCAAATTTAGATTGACTCATTGCCGGAAAGGCGATCAGGAACAAAATACTTGTTAGAATAAATAGTTTTTTCATCTTTATAATGTTTAAGGTTAAGTACCGAGGGAACCGAAAAATGATCCCCTCGGTGGATAAATCAATGAATGGAATGTATTATTGTTTCATCATTTTTTTGGTTGCAACGATTTGTCCGTCAGCTACCAAAGTATAAGTATATGTGCCTTGGCTCAAATCAGAACCGAACACCGTTAGACTACCTAAACCGCGTTCAACAACATCTACCGACTGAATCAAACGGCCAGTTCCATCATAAAAATGAATCTGAGCTTTTTGAACCGTTGCAGGAATTGAGAAGTTAATCACCGTTTGTTCTGCGAACGGATTCGGAACATTTTGATCTAATACAATAGAAGAACGATTACTCAATTCTACACTCAATTGCGTGCGTACTGCTTCCTGTTCCTGCGGTGTATTTGCCTGAATGGCACTTTGGCTCATTTGGCACAAGAATGGCAAGATTCCGGAAAGGCAGCTTTCCAATTGGGTTAAACGGTTGTTGAGGTCGTTAATGATCGAATCTTTCTGCTCAACCGTATTATTCAATTCTTCAATTGCCTCGGCTAAAATCGGAACTACTTTGTCATACTCAATGTGTAGTAGATTATCGTCGTCAAGGTAAGTCAAACGGGCATCAACTTGTGCCATTTCTTGCGCAATGAAACCAACGTGGTTTGCACTGTCTAGGCTCAATTGCGGTTGTACGTTGTGATTCCAATCATAAGAAACACCACGCATTGCAAGTACCTTATCCAATGAACCATCCAAATCCTGTACGTTCGTTTTAATCGTTTCATCCGACAATGTAGCTTTTTCAACTTTCGCGTTCAACTCGATAATTGCTTGCGTGTTGATTGGAGTAATTGCATCATAATTTACCGATCTGTATGTTACGGCAGGTGTTATTTCATTACCTAATGTATCAAATTGTGCCGGCATATAACTTTGATGAACAATGCTAGGAACAACCGTCTCCACTTGTTGAGCAATGAATCCGTATTGTTTTTCAGAACCAAAGTTGAATTGTCCGAAATTGGTGTTATCCATGTAGTACGTTACTGGCTTCAATTGAATAACCGTTTTTAAACCGCTTTCCAACGTTACAACGTTTGTTTTAAACATTGAATCGGAAGAAATCAACGCACCTCCTGTTGTTTCCATTTGTCCAACAAAATAACCTGAGCGGTTCGTACCTGTATTAACAACACTAGCATAAACCCCGATATTGTTTACAGTTCCAAATTGAGCAACAGCATAAACCCCATAGGTTTGAGGGCCACCCGAACCGTAAGCACGAACACCGTAGTTCCTTGCCAGTGAGTTCATCCCTTTAAAATCACCTCCTAAGTTTTCCAAGGTGGCATTCGCTGGGTTGTTGATAAGCGTATTATACGCCAAACCGGACACACCAACATTTTTCTTTGTTGCACCTTGTGCAATAGAACGCACACCAAAAGTTGTTTCGCCCGAATAAGCTTCAAAATATCCTGCTGTGTTCGTAGCTGTTGGAATTGTGAACTCTTGCGCTCTTCCGAAAACACCAATGTTTGTATAAGCATTTTGAGCGCGGAATAATCCACCAACGTTTTGTGGTTTTTGTGCTGTTTGAGCACCAAAAGCATCACCGTTCACACCAACATAGAGTTTATTTAATTCACCATTGGCAATGTCCAGGTTTAGACCTCCAACGGCTACCGTTCCATCACCAACAGCTGTCGGGTGAATTTGCTGGCTGCTGAATTTAGCCGGTAACGCTAAACCGCAATCGTAACCAACACCCACATGGTTTGCTCCTAAACTGTCATTCTTTGTAAAATACAAGTTGTGATTGTTTAAATCTACTTTGGTGTCAAAACCAAGAATACCATTTACAGAATCCGTACACGCTGCACCAAATTGAGACGGCAAAGCATTCGACCAACGAAGCACACCATTTGAATCAACCATTACTACCTGAGTAACTGACTCATCGGCTAAATACAACGAATCAGGCAAAGCTCTAAAGCGTCCGTTTCCTACAACATCTAATTTATGTGTCGGCTGTTCGTTCACGCCTTGGACGGTAAAATCACCAATACCAACACGACCGTAAGTTAAACCCTCTAATGTACTGGTTGTATCGCGGTCAGGATATAAACGCATTACCTCCAATCCGTCTTGTGTAACTGCATTTGAGGCAGAATCTAAGATTGATTCGGGTTCGGCAGTGAAAATGAAGCGCATAACATCTTTTGCGTTTGGCGCACTTCCGTCATTTCCCCAATTAATTACCGCATCCATTTGATTGTTGTTCGCGTTTGCATTTCCGGCTCTTGGTTTCAAACCAATCCAAACATTATCAGTTGAATTGGAAACAAGCATCCCCAAGTCCATCCAAGACCTCCAACCGAATCTTAATTGAGTTTGCCCGACAACAGTTCCAATATTGTACCCCATGTGTAATAAGCTCATTGGTTTTGTCAGTCCGTTAGAACCTGAATGAGAGATCGAAATACGTGTTAAATCCGAAGGTGTACCAAAGAGAACCGGTCTTAAACCAATATAATCATTTGGAAGATAGTTGCGATCTAACGCCCCTAATGATGTCACCCGCAATCGTTCGTTGGCTTGGATATTATTCGTTCCGCCGTCTTCTGTTTGAATGATAAAACTGGATGCTTCCTGCCAACGCAGATAACTGTTTAAGTGCCGTTTACCCACTACACCAAACAAATCGTTGTCAATACCCAAACGTAAACCATCCGTTAACAATTCACCTTGACCAATAGAATCGAGAGTTGCGCCAAATGGTCGACGATAGGTGATTTGCATAAACCCGAAAGGTTCAAACGCAGTTTGGTTCGTTCGGTATTGGTAACTCATGTGTAGTAACGATTGTGGATTGTTGTAAACCACTCCTGCCGGAACTCCAACATTTACACCGAATGTATTTCCCAAGCCCATCAAACCACTCCCCGTAAAACGTGATACGTGTAAACCGTCCAAATCACCGTTTAGGCTGAAATCATTATTAATTACGGTTGTTCCAGCACCACCCGAAGTAAAGCGAAAAACCATGTCGTCCGGTCCGGGTGCATTGGGGTCATTATTATCCGACCATGCAATTGTTGTTTCGGTCACATCTTCAATATTACCCAAGGCACGTAAACCCATGTAGCTCAAATCACGGTTGGCTGTGAAAGTAACACCCGTTTTCATCCATGGACGGAAACCAAATTCCTGATAGTTGTTACTTGCTGTTGCTCCGTTCAAATGAAGCAATGAGAATGCACCTTTACGGTTATACAACCCCAAGTTATCGGTAATACTGTTTCCATCAACTCCTATCAACATATAACCGCTTGTGTTGACGGTTTGTTGAGTGTTACCGAAAGTATAACCGTTAATTGTGTATTGACCAGAAACCCCACCCGGAGTGAACCGTCCGTTTAACTTCGTGCGGTTAGTTCCGTCAGTTATGGTGTAAATAGGTGAATTAAAGATCGTTCCGAAAACGTTGTTTGTTCCGTTAAGATTGGTATTCCCTGCACGTGACCAAAACTGCTCACTGTTTCTACCTGACAGATTGCCCACGGGATCAGTATTGGTGGGAACTTGTTGTGCATAAGCACTAGCCCCCGAGAGTATTACCCCCAATAGTATATTGTATTTTTTCATAGTTCAATTGGTATTAATGCACCAACTGAATAAAACCTGAAATGTTTGTATCGCTTACCTTATAAAAATAAACCCCCTCGGAAATCGGATTACCGTTTGAATCTTTACCATCCCATGAAAACCCATTCAAAGAGCCTTGATAAATTAGGTTTCCCCAACGGTTAAGAATATAAACTTGTTTCTCTGAACTACCATCCCAAAAGTAGGGGCTCCAAATGTCGTTAACTCCATCACCGTTTGGCGTGAAAATGTTAGGCGTTTGAACCTCATTACTAGCGTCTGATAGAACTACATTATCAATGTAAAAATAGGTAACCTTAGGATCTAAAGGAACGGTTGAAATTCTGGATAAAGTGTCGGTTGTAATGTCGTCACGAAAATTTCCAATAGTCAAGTATTTTTCACTACCATCAGCAATGTAATAAGCTTCTAAATGCACCCAATTTGCAGTATCACGAAAAAAGTTAGATTCATAGAAAACTATTTGAGGATTAACATTCAATGGAGCCGAATTGGGGCTAGTTATAGGAACATCAGATAAATAAACCCCCATTTCGGTAATCATCAAATCAGAGCATTCTGCCAATGAAACTTCCATAGAAAATTTATAGATTTTTCCTACCTCCAACGGTTGAGTAAATCCCCCTTGAATGTATTCCCACCATAAATCTCCGTTATATCCATCATCACCACCCCCACCTGCGAAATTGGTGAAAAAACCACCTAGATAACCATCTCCGTTAAATGGACTTTGATTACCTGTAAAACTAAAGGGTACTTCGACTAGTGTTCCCAATGCGCAAACATTGTAGTAATCACTTGTACCGTAAGTGGGTGTCTTCCAGCCTATACATTTTTCAATTTCCTTTGGATTCTGAAAAGGATTACTTTCAAATTGAGGACAACTAGAATACTGCTCAAAGTCACCATTCACTACAAGGTTTTGTTGCCCTAGAGTAAATAGCGGTAAAAAAAGGTAAGCGATATATATTGCGATTTTATTCAATTAATTCATTGTGTTTAACAATAGTATAAATTTTTCGCCTTACTTCATGAGCAGTGAGACTTGCAAAGGTCATATTTTAATGACGCTAAAGCCGTTAAAAGGTTGGATTTCTGTTTTGTAAATAGTGTTTTGGTAATCTATTGTCTTTTGTTTAAAAGACAAAGAACCTTTGTTGTTAAGCAATAGAACATTGCTCAATTTTAATTGAGATTGAAACCTAAAAATAATTTGTCTACGATTAGCTTAACAACAATAGATTCTTTGTTGGCACAACATTAAATATTCTATAATAGTAAGCCTGCTTTTTTATCTGTATTTAATCTGTATTTTCTCATTATATGAAGTACAGATTAACTACGGATTCAATAACGACAGTGGTTTCAAATGGTATTTCTGAATTTTCGACGAAACTCTTTGTGGTCTTTACAACCTGTTTTTTTATACAAATTGGAAGCATGTTTATATACTGTTCCAGCTGATATAAAACATTCATCAGCAATTTGATCGAAAGATTTCCCTTTCAACAATAATATGGCTGTTTCAATTTCGCGGGGAGTAAAATCAAAATCCTCAAGTTTGGTTTTAGGGCGATTATTGAGATCAATATTTTTCAAAGCTTCGTGCTGATTATTACTGACCATAAGTAATTGAAAAAAATAACCGACTGATAATAAAATAAATGTCATATTGATTACTGAAAAAACAAACTCATTCACAATCTTAAAATAGAATAGAAGCGGTAATGAAGTCATAAGAATTAAAGCGAAATATCCAGAGAACAGAAAAATGCTATTCAGATGCTTTGTAACAATTGTTTTTTTGTACTGGATATGGATATAAACTGACATCAATATTGTTGAAATTATCGGGATTACTATCAGTGTAAATCTTGCAATTTCAGATGTTCCAATTAAAAAAACAGAAGTAAGAAAACCAACGGAAATAACCGTGATACCCACCCAAAAGACATTCTTAAAGTTTAAAATGATTTCAAATATTTTAAACTCTTTGATAATATAAAGGAGTAATGAAATCGCAATAAAAAACCCGCTTAGATGTGTAATTACTTTTGTTAACCAATGTTCCACACTATAAAACTTAGAGAGAAACAAATTCAATAGATTAAATACAAAATAAAAAGTCGCCAAAATAAAAAATCTCAGTCTTGACTTTTCTTGTACCCTCAACAAAAAATTACATAGAATCGGTACAAATACTACAAATTGAGCAATCGCAATTACCAATGAGGGATTTTTAAACATTGTATGAATAGTGTTTGTATTAGTGAAGGTTTTGTTAAACTAAAACAAAGGTCTGTTTAATAATTGTTATTTATGACAATTTTAAAAGGGTCACACTCACTTATCGAATGTAACCCTATTAAATATCAATTTTCTCTGTAAATCATGCTGAAACTAAACGATCCTGAAGGTTCTTCATTACCTTCATTATTCGTGATTAATTTGGTCGAACTACTTCCGCCAGTCCATTTTCCGACTCTAGTCTGTGATTGGGCAGACGGGTAGTCAAGTGTAATATCTAACCGATGTATGAAACAAAACCAACATTGGTCACCGAAATACTGAACTGAATTATCAGGCATAGAGTTAAGATAACTCAATTGCATTTCAGCAAGTTCGAAATGAGTTGATACCCAATTTCGGAAATTGGCTTTAATTGCAAGTGCCTCAATATTCAACTCATTATTTGGTAAAGCGTATAATTTTTTAAGTAATTCTGCTACTCCGAGAGCAGTTAAAGGATATGCCATTTTTAGAATAATTGGTTAATGAAAAATTTAGGTAAATATAGCATTTTGTGTATTATTCTTCAAATGTTGATATTTTCGTAAGTTGAAACCAAAAAATAAACGATTGTCTAACGTTCAATACAGGAATTCGCGATTCCGAGTAATCATATCACTTTTAGCGTCGGTGTATATTCTAATACACGGACTCAAGTTTGATGTCATTGTACAATCCTTCACAATTCCAGCCTTTTACTTGGCTATTTTGATAAGTTTTTCAATTACACTTTTACTCGTTTATCTCATACATAGAGTTACAATTTGGTTGGATAAAGAACATGACTGGAGAAAGAATTATAAGGAGCGACTTTGGTGGCAATTCTTATTTGCTTTCATCTTACCTTCATTAATAGATTTAGGTCTTATATCATTTCATTCTATGATAATGGGTATAGATTTTAGTGAAAGTCCCTTTTTACTTTATGATTACCCGATGATTGTTTTATTTATTCTTTTGATTAATATGTATTATGTTATTCGTTATCTTTTTTTGACGGATTCACGTAAGACCTATTCTAAAGAGAAAATTGAGAAACTTGTTATTGATTACAATGGAGTTTATGCTGAATTAATTCCCGAATCTGAACTAATCTGCTTTTATAGGTCTAATCATTTGATAAGATTTGTAACCATTGATCGTGAATATGAAACTCGTGGAGAATCTATTTCAGAATTAGAACAAACCTTTTCTTCAAGGGGCTTTATGCAGATAAATCGAAGTACGATAATCAATATGACATTTGTTAAAGGTTATTCTTCCGGTCAGAAAAGAGATACATTAAATGTCATCTTTAAGTCAGGCATTGATGTTTCAAAAATCGATCCTGCTGTTTTCATAGTAACGGATAAATTTCTGGGTTCATTTAAAAGTCGTTTCAAAGACGAAATTGTATGACAGATTCAATGTCAATTCATGTATTTTATTGTATGTTTCCCGCCTTTTTTATGGGTTTTAACTGTACTTATGATGCTGTGCTTTCAGTAATAAAAAGTTGCGTTTAGATTTGGGGTTAATTCCGTTTTTTCAAATATGAAAACATTTAGAGTACTACTTATTTTAACAATTGTTTCGACAACAGTTGCCAGCATTTTGGTTTTTCAGGATCAAAATGAAAAACCACATATAAAGGAAGGCTCAAAGAATAAAACAACTCAAAACAGTAGCCAAAAATCAGTTTACAAGAAAACAAAGCATTTGAAAAATGTTGAAAATCAAAAATAACTATTGATTTTTTTAGAGTTAAAAACCTTAACAAGTAAGTCAAGCCAAATGGTTTTTCAAGAATTTATCGGATTAGTTGAATCACTACGATTACCTCAAATAAAAAAATATATTAGTAGTGAAGTGCCCATTTCATGAATAAAAGGGCAACGATAATCAAACCAAAGAAAACGCAGAACCCAATAATTTCCTTATTACTTGGATTGTAACTCTTATCATCTGGTGAGAATATTAATTTCATTATAGATACAACACTCTTTTTTATCATAAATTCTACTGGTTTATTTGCAAATGAATGGAAATTTTCATTATTTAGTTATGATTTAGGTGGTTAGGTTAGGTTAATTATGAACAGCTCATAGACTCCCGTCTATGAGCTGTTTACTGTTTTAATCAGCCTATATTCAGGGAATATATAAGGATTTGAGAGGATTTGAAGGTATTTTAACCCCCATAAAATGACCCATAGGATTCCTATTTACCCCCTTTTTATGCTCCATGGGGGCGAAAACGGCCTAGACCCCTTGTGTTTGCTAGGTTTTTAGAGCCACAAAAAGAAACAAAAAAATCAAGGCCGTAAGTCCCGATCTTGAAAACTACGGTTTGTTAAGCTATCTCAACCCAACTCGCAAACACCATTAACGATCCTTTCTACGAAAGAATCGATGGCTGAGCTCAAACAGGGCCTTGATCACACTTAACTTCACCTTGTTTTCCTACGATCATTACTTAATGCCGTTGGGAGTATCGGTTTTAAAATTAATTTCCTTCATAACCAATAGTTGAGATTTTTATCGAAAGTTAATGTTGCGGAGGAAGCGCCATTCAAGGAAACGAAGTCAAAAAAATGGCTGTTTCGTTGTGTTTTGTCAAAAGCGCTTGCGTTTCAGATCCTGATCTGCCACTTTTGACATTAAAACACAGAAAGAGCCATTTTTGACGAGTGGCTTGGAATGGCGCAAAAGCATTTTTTGCTTACTTTTTGTTGCTTCGGACAAAAAGTAAGATCATTAATAACTCATTAACCTGTGGCACCAGCAGTGACCGCTCATCATTCCTGATAACAAAATCGGCAGATTTACGTTGTTCTTCATCTGAAAGCTGGCTTTTAATTCGTGAGCGAACCGCTGTTTCATCCGCTGCATCTCTTTTCAGCACGCGTTGAACACGCAACTCCTCAGGAGCTGTTACCAATACAGTGAAATCAAGTAAACGGTAACCGCCGGTTTCTATCAGCAGAGCAGATTCCTGGAAGATGATCGAAGACGTTTGTGAGTTCGCCCATTGCTGAAAATCGGTACGAACTACCGGATGAACAATCGCATTGATTTGCTCCCGTTTTGCGGGATCGTTAAAAATGGCCTGCGCCAGGTAAGGACGATTGAGTTGATTGTTTTCGAAAGTTGGTTCCCCGAAAACACTGATCAATTGTTCGCGGACTTCAGACGAAGTTTCCATGATTGTTTTGGCACGTTCGTCGGAATTGTAAACAGGATGGCCCATGGCCTTTAAAACGGCGCATACCGTTGATTTTCCGGAGCCTATTCCACCGGTAATACCCACTTTTAACGGAGCGATCATGGCAAAAAAAATCCCGTAGACTTGTCGTGTACGGGATTATTGGGATTAAATCTCTTCGACTTCTATTATATTGAACTTCAAACCGATAATGGCCTGGTAGTCCTGTCCGGCTTCTTCCATATCCTCATCGTCTTCTTCAAAATACCAGTTGACAATTACGCTGGTACGTTCACCCGAAATAGATTCGAGTTTTTTGAAAAGGTCCAAAATACATTTGGAAGAAGAGGTGTTGAAGTACTCCAATTTTACGTCAACGGATGTTTCGGCAACAGGAGATTTTCCATACGCATCGATCCAATCGTTAAGCGGCTTGTAGAATTCAACGGAATTTTCAGGAATAGAACGACCTTTTAATTCGAGTTTTCCGGCTGCTGCATCAAAATTGATAGAAGGGGTTTTCGCAGATCCTTCAAGGTGTAAGTTTTCCATAACTGTTAATCGATTTTAATATTCAAACAGAAAAAGCTACTGGTATCATTCACAGGTAAAAACTGATACTCTAACTTATTTCCTGATTTTCTTGCAATGTCTATCATTCCCAAACCTGCCGTACCTTTATCGGAAACGCTTCCGTTATTGAGTACTTCCTGGTAGTATTGTTTGAGCTCATCTTTGTCCATTCCGTTAATGTCATTGAGTCGCTTTTCCAATTCAAGGCCGCTTTCGCGATCAATATAATTGCCGGTACTGATCACAAACTGATCTTCTTTTTTGGCAATCATGAACAAGGCCGATTTGGCTTCGATACGTTCGATGTTCCGTTCAACCGATTCTGCACCGTCATCAATGTGGTGGTACAAATTCTGAAGACATTCTACCAGTACGTTAAAAACCTTCTTTTTTGTTTTCGGGGATTCGTCCATGTAATCCATTTTAGATTCCATGATTGAGAGTACCGAAGTAAGTAGGTCCGATGTTACAACACCCTTAAAGGAAAGCAAAATATTTTCGCGTTCCATGGTTTGGTATAAATCGTAGATGTCATTTTTTATCATCGTCGCTTCGTTCGAAGTGTGACAAATATAATAATCCTGTCGAACTTATTATTGCATTAGTAGAAAAAAAGCGGGCGATGGTAGAAAACACGCTTTCAGTCCTTAACAAGCTATGCATGTGTCAAAAATAACGGTGGCTTCACACGAAAATCTAAACGCTTTGCCAATACTTTTACTTTGGGTAAAAGATCGTTTTTAACACTCCGGGCTGACTTACCAGTAACCTGAATCCATAAACTGCCTGATACAAAAATTGTTTTCTGAAATGCAATACGAACAGCAATTTCTGCCGGAAAGCGGTCATATTTGAAAATGAATGGATGATCCATTGGCCGCGCTGTAACCCCCGCATCAACGGGTCGTATTTAAAACCACTTCCTATATAACGGTTAAGTAACGGTGGAAAAGGTGCATCTTCCCAGCGCGGAAATTTCGTTCGTGAAGCACTACCGGGAACTTCTCTCACATTTAAGTAATTGCCTTGTAACTGGATAATGCGTGTTCCTGGAATAGCAGTCAGTTGCCTGAAATGACGGTACCAGCAATCGATTCCTTCATAAAAGCGAACAGTTTCCAAAAACCGTTCTTTTTCCATCCATTTTCTGCGGATTACCACATTGCTTCCCACACCAACTACATATTGATGAGAAGTTACCACACGCATTGGGTCGAGCATGTGCCAGGCGTCTTGTCCTATCGGTTCGAAATAATGCTGCAGCGCGCCGAAATTCGGATAAGCAATACCGCTTGGAAAGAGTTTTACCCGCATCACAACCATGTCGGCAAGTTCATTTTCAAACAAATCGGCAATCCGGGCGAAAAAATCGGGTGCGTACAAATCATCTGCATCGAAAAAAGTGACCACATCGCCGGTAGAGTGATCAAAACCGGCATTTCGTGCCACACTGATGCCGCCATTTTCCGGCAAACGAACCAACATTGTTCGGGTGTTTTTCAGGAAAGCTTCAGGAGCGGCGGCGAAAAAAGCTTCAACTACTTCAGCACTTCTGTCGGTACTTTTGTCATCTATGACAATGATTTCATCCGGCCACCTGGTTTGATCGACAATCGATTGCAGAGATTCTTTTACATAAGGTGCTTTGTTGTAAAGCGGAATAATAACGGAGTAATTCATCCTGAACGGCGGTTTACGGTAAAAGTTGATGGTGTAAAACTAACCTCAGGATTTGACAGGCGAGAGCGTATAAATACCCGTTTTCAATCCGGGACAGATTTCAGAAAGAGAATCTGCTTCATAATTAATCATTCATAATTTATAATTCTCTTATAATTCCCTACGGAAAACCGTACTTTTGCGCTGCAATGCAGACACAGAATACAAACGAATGGTTCGCTTCGTGGTTTGACTCCCCGTACTATCATCTTCTTTACAAGAACAGGGATGAAAATGAGGCTGCAGATTTTTTAACGCTCCTCACAGCACATCTTCGTTTACCAAAAACAGCTCATTTACTTGATCTGGCGTGTGGCGCCGGAAGGCATTCGCGTGTGTTGCACTGCCTGGGGTATCGCGTTACAGGTTGTGATCTTTCGCCCAACAGCATTCGTGAGGCGCAGGAAAAAGCAACAGAAGGCATAGACTTTTTTGTGCACGATATGCGCGATCCATTGCCGGGAAATTATGATGTGATTCTGAACCTGTTTACCAGTTTCGGATACTTTGATAATGTACAGGATAACGCGAAAGTACTGAGCAGTGTCTTTAACGCGCTCAACGAAAACGGATTATTGATTATCGATTTCATGAATGCCGAAAAAGTGATCCGTGAATTGAAAACGCGCCAGGAAATTGCGCGCGACGGTATTACTTTTCATATAAAACGCGAAGTTTCCAATGGGAAAATCGTGAAAACCATTGCATTTGAAGCCGAAGGGCAATCGCATTTTTTCCAGGAAAAAGTACAGGTGCTTGATCTAATTGATTTTCAACAATTGCTTGGGAATGCTGGTTTTGAAATCAGGGAAACCCTCGGTAATTACGTACTTGAACAGTACAATCCACTGATTTCTGACCGCTTAATTTTGATTTGTAAAAAACGATGAGTGAGTTACTTCTCAATACTTTCTTCCTCATTCTGGCAGTTGTTTCTGGCGGACTGATCGTGTTGTTCCTGGAACGCAAGAACCAACAACAGTTGATCAAACTCTCGCTGGCATTCAGCGGCGGATTTTTGCTGGCCATTGCTTTTACCCACTTTTTACCCGAATTATATGCCGATAATTCTGTTTCGATCGGCGTATGGATTTTGATGGGATTCTTGGTGCAATTGTTCCTTGAATACTTTTCGGGCGGAATCGAACACGGGCATATTCACGTACACGGACATCGTAAAATTCCGTATGCGTTGCTCATTTCACTTTCGGTGCATTCCTTTATTGAAGGAATTCCATTGGCGGGTTTTGGACATGAATCAAGTCACGATCATCACCATCATGAATCGTTATTACTCGGAATTTTACTGCACCAGCTTCCTGTAGCCATTGCGTTGATGACTCTGCTGCGTCAATCGAATCTGAGTTTGAAAAAAAGCTGGTTCCTGTTAGCTGTTTTCGGACTCATGACCCCAATGGGCATGTTTCTTGGCTGGATCATGGAAAGCAACGGCGATTTCGCTTACATGGATGTGTTGCTGGCAATTGTTGTGGGAATGTTCCTGCATATTTCTACCACTATTATCTTTGAAACAAGCGAAAATCACAAGTTCAATCTTGCGAAACTGACGGCGATCCTGCTGGGGGTCGGATTGAGTTTTTGTATTGTCTGAGTCTATTTTAGTTATGGTTCATTTTGCCACAGATTCCGCGGATTTTACAGATAAATTGATACTCGTTATATAAATATATTGTCCTACGGGACATCAGATATAAGCGGAACACGAAATATAAAACTGTTGTAAATCAATCAATAAAGGAATTGTCATCCTTTTGTCCTCAACTTTCCTTTTAATAACTAAACAGCATGTTGTAGTTTAGTGCTCAAATTTATTTAACATGAAAGCACTTAACTCCGTAGCAATTCTACTTTTAACTTTTCTTTTTTCAAACCTCATTTTCGCAACTGACCGTGTGGTACAGCAAGGCGGACCGGTTGGGACGTATGCTTCTATTTCGGCAGCAATAACAGCTTCGGTTGACGGAGATGTAATCATTATCAATAACCGCACCGACGGCCTTCCATGGCTTGAAGGGTTGTCGATCAATAAATCATTGACGTTTGTTTCGGCGGTTGACAATGTTCAATGGTGGATGGAAGGCACTGTTAATGTCACCATGGCTGAGGGACGTGTTGTTACTATAATCGGTTGCCGCAACTCTGCAGCCAGCGGTGCTTTCACAAAAACAGGGACAACTCCTGTAAATAGAACAGTTGTAAACGTCCTGTATTCTGATATTACAAGCGATATTACCATGGGTAATGGAATCAATTTTTATTTAGGGTCTTCCAAAGCAAGAGATGTTATCTACACGTTTGGTAAACTTTACGGTAACGACCTTCGTTCATTATCACTCAATTCCGACGCTGTTACAACTGAAGATGTCAACCAGGTAATTGGCAACCGGATAGGTGCTTCAAATGCAGCGACTAGCCACGCCTTTTACCATAATTCAACTACACAATACCTTTTTTGTAGTAACAACTACATTCGGTCAGCTACCGGAATCGGATTCTATATTGGGGCATTAAAATCCGGCGCAACAACCAACCGGATTGTGAATTGCGCATTGGTTTGTGCTTTTTCAAGCTCGGTGGGTAATAACTTTGCGGGATTATATCTTTCTCATACATCAGGAGCTTTGAGCGTAGAAAACTGCACCATCGGAGGTAATTGGAATGGCAGCAGCAATGGCTCACATAGTATTTATGCATCAGGTACGGCACAGGCAATTACTACCTTTACCTACTGTATGTATTACAACTACTACGCGACGGGATATAACCCAAGTTCTTCATTGAACAATTTTGCCAGTACGAATGCGAGTTATTCAAACTACAATGCTGATGGCGTTGTGACGGCGGGAAGTTCTCATATCGATGCCGGAAACCCTTCGAATGCAAGTTTGGACCTGGATTTATCGCGGAACGACATCGGTGTAATGGGAGGGTCTTATTCAATGGCCAACTTTTTACCGTTTATGAGCAACGTGGAAAGTTCACGCGTCAACTTCATGAATACCCCGCGTATTGTGAATCAGGGCGGAACAGTAAGTGTTCAGGTGATCGGATACGATAAATAATCTATTCCTATTTATACTATTGGTTCGATGATGCAACGACTTGCATATCTCATTCTTTTTTGTACCCTTACCTTATCGGTTTGGGGGCAAAAAGTAGTGACCCAAGGTGAATATTTTTGGGATACGGATCCCGGACAAGGAAATGGTATTGCTCTGACAGCTACCGACGGCAATTTCGATGAAACACTCGAAGATTTATTTGCCAGTGGTATCGATGTTTCTACACTCTCAGTTGGTGCGCACTCGTTTAATGTGCGAATCAAAGGGCAGAACGGAACATGGAGCAATGTGTTCAAACAGACCATTGTTGTCAACGGCCCGCTTTCTCTTATCACACGTGTCATTAATGTGGCGCAGGGTGAATATTTCTGGGACACAGACCCCGGGGCCGGAAGCGGAACACCGCTTTTAGCAACCGACGGAACATTTGATGAAGCTTTGGAAGATTTATTTCAAAGTGGGATTAACGTTTCCGCACTCTCGCTTGGCGCGCACTCATTTAATGTGCGCATCAAAGGACAAGACGCAAACTGGAGCAACGTCTTTAAACAAACAATTTATCTCGAAGGGCCGCTTACGACCATTACCCGTAGCATTAATGTAACGCAGGGCGAATACTTTTGGGATACCGATCCGGGAACAGGAAGCGGAACACCGCTTTTAGCAACCGACGGAACATTTGATGAAGCATTGGAAGATTTGTTCCGCAACGGGATCGATGTTTCGGCACTGTCACTTGGTGCACATTCGTTTAATGTACGGATCAAAGGACAGGATGCCAACTGGAGTGGTGTGTTTAAGCAAACCATCTACCTGGAAGGTCCGTTGACAACCATTACCCGTACCATCAATGTAACCCAGGGCGAATACTTTTGGGATACCGATCCGGGAACAGGGAATGGA
This sequence comes from Candidatus Fluviicola riflensis, assembly GCA_002243285.1. GTDB lineage: Bacteria > Bacteroidota > Bacteroidia > Flavobacteriales_D > Crocinitomicaceae > Fluviicola > Fluviicola riflensis. The sequence goes on from CP022585.1 coordinate 599,519, forward strand.
ACATCGCTTTTAGCTACAGACGGAGCGTTCGATGAAGCATTGGAAGATTTGTTCCGAAACGGAATCGATGTGTCGGCACTATCACTTGGCGCGCATTCGTTCAATGTGCGGATCAAAGGACAGGATGCCAACTGGAGCAGTGTTTTTAAACAAACCATTTACCTGGAAGGGCCGCTTACTGTTATTACGCGTACCACCAATGTGACGCAGGGCGAATATTTCTGGGATACCGATCCGGGAACAGGAAACGGAACACCTCTTTTTGTAACCGATGGCAACTTCGACGAAGCACTGGAAAATCTGTTCCGAGATGGAATTGATGTATCGGCATTATCACTTGGAGCACATTCGTTTAATGTGCGAATCAAGGGACCAGATGCCAACTGGAGCAATGTGTTCAAACAAACCATCTATTTAGAAGGTCCGTTGACATTGCTTACACGTAATATTCGCGTGATCCAGGGAGAATATTTTTGGGACAC